>CAZXGW010000012.1:0-17545 GCA_964640355.1 uncultured Enterobacteriaceae bacterium | reverse complement strand
CCCGGCTTGGACGTCCGCTCCCTCAGCCGCCCGGGCGCAGAACGGCGCCGGTCAAGGCATCCCTGATTTCTGATGGCCGGGCCTGGGGCCCTACCCTGCCGGGCAGGACATAATCCAGCGATTGACCGAAATAGCTGAAGACGTCACGGGCCGTGGTTGCCGGCGTGCGGTCACTGGGATTGGCACTGGTGGAAACCAGCGCCCCGGTTTCGCGGCAAAGCCGTTGCACGGTGTTATGGCCGCTCACACGCACGGCCACGGTTTCGTGCTGGCCTGTTATCCATGGCGGCGCCTCCGGGGTAGCAGGCAAGACCCAGGTCACGGGGCCAGGCCAGGTGCCCAGGATTCTCTGTCTGACCGCCTGATCAGGATAAATAATGTACCGGTCGAGCTGTTCCGGGAACGCTGCGACCAGAATGAGGCCCTTCTCGACGGGCCGCCCCTTCAGGGCAAGAATACGCGAGACAGCCTGCCGGTTCTCCGGCAGGCAACCGAGGCCGTATACCGCTTCAGTGGGATAGGCAATGACGCCCCCGTTTTTCAGGATCCGGGCCGCCTGTTGCAAGTGCCTGCGATTCAAGAACACAGACGGTGTCAGAGAGATTGAATTGCAGCGTCCTTGTCCTCGATCGACCGCGCATTGGCATCGCGATCAGATTTGAGCAGTGCGGCCAGTTCCGGATCATGAACAGCCATGATCTGGACCGCCAGGTAACCGGCATTTTTTGCACCCGCCTTGCCGATTGCCATGCAGGCCACGGGAACTCCACCCGGCATTTGCACTGTGGACAACAGGGCATCCATACCCTGGAGGGAACCTGCATCTACGGGCACGCCGATCACGGGCTTGACCGTCAGGCTGGCGACCGCACCGGCAAGGTGAGCCGCCATCCCTGCCGCAGCAATGAACACCGCGCAGCCGCGAGCATCCGCATCCCTGATGTAGGCATGGGTGCGTTCCGGGGTCCGGTGGGCGGACGTAATCTTGACTTCCCTCCTGACACCGAATTTATCCAGCACTTCGATGGTGGCCTGCATCACGGGCAGATCGGAGTCCGACCCCATGAGTACGGAAACAAATGCTTCTTTTGCGCCCATTGCCGTTCTATTATCAGCCAAATCACGCCCGAATATCACCTATCCGGACTTTTGGCGGGGGCGCCTGCGTCCACGGAGGGGGGCTTCCGCCAGCAGATTCCTCGATTCATTCAGGGTAAGGCTCTCCGGCTCTCTGTCCTTGGGAATCCTGGCGTTTCTTTTGCCATCGGTCACATAGGGTCCGTAGCGCCCGTTCAGTATCGATATCCCGCTGTCATCGAATACCTTGATCTGCTTTTCTTTATCAGCCTTCTGTTTTTCCTCGATCAGGGCGAGCGCGCGCTCGAGAGTAATGGTGTAGGGATCGTCGTCGTCCCTGAGTGATACGTACTTGTGGCCGAAGCGTATATAAGGCCCGTAACGGCCGACATTGGCCTCAACCTCCTCCCCCCTGCGTGTTTTTCCGAGCTTGCGCGGCAGTTTGAATAACGCCAGGGCCTCCTCGAGCGTTATGCTCTCCATGCGCTGGCCGGGCCGGAGTCCCGCGAACCTCGGTTTTTCATGATCATGCCGCGTCCCGATCTGGACGTAGGGGCCATACCGGCCCATTTTCACGGTCACCGGCAGACCTGACTCCGGATCATTGCCCAGCTCCCGGATCTGGCTTGCCTGCCTGCGGGTGACGTTGACTTCCTTCTCCTTGACCGTGCGATCAAAAGACTTCCAAAAGTCCTGCAGGACCGGGATCCATTCCTTTTCTCCCCGGGAAATCGCATCCAGTTCATCTTCAAGGCGGGCGGTAAAATCATAATCGACGTAATCGCCGAAATGCTCCGTGAGGAACCTGTTGACAATCCGCCCGACATCGGTGGGTACAAAACGCTTCTTGTCGAGCTCGACGTATTCGCGCTGCTGCAGGGTGGATATGATGCTCGCATACGTGGAAGGGCGACCAATACCATATTCCTCGAGCGACTTGACCAGGCTCGCTTCCGTATACCGCGGGGGCGGTTCGGTAAAGTGCTGCTCGGCGCGGATTTCTTTCAGCTTCACCGAATCACCTTCCTTCAGCACGGGCAGGGTGCGCTCATCGCCTTCCTGTCCGGCGTCATCGCGCCCTTCCGAATACACTGCCATGAATCCCGGGTCTTCTATCGTCGAACCGTTGGCACGGAAAATGTTGCCTTCGCCACACTTGAAGTCGACGGCCACGGTATTAATCGTTGCATGTTTCATCTGGCAGGCGACCGCGCGCTTCCATATCAAATCATAAAGCCTGTACTGGTCATGGTTCAGCCTGGGCTTGATCTTCTGCGGCGTGCGGTAAACAGTGGTGGGGCGGATGGCTTCATGGGCTTCCTGGGCGTTTTTCGAGTGCGTTTTGTAATGGCGGGCGTGTGCAGGCAGTTTATCCTGCCCGTAACTGTCGCCGATGAAAGCGCGGATATCATGTATCGCCTCCCCCGACAGGGTCACGGAATCCGTCCTCATGTATGTGATAAGACCGACCGCACCGTCGCCAATATCAATACCCTCGTACAATTGCTGTGCAATCTGCATGGTCCGTTGCGCGGTAAAACCGAGTTTCCTGATCGCTTCCTGCTGAAGCGTGGAGGTGATGAAAGGTGCAGCGGGTTGACGCCTGCGCTGCTTCTTCTCCACCGAACAGGCCGTCAGCCGGCCTTCGGCCAATGCCAGCAGCCTGTCTCGCGCTTCTTCCGCAGTTTTCCCGTCTTCGATGCTGAACTGTTTAAGTTTCCGGTTGCCGAGATGTGTTAATCTTGAAATGAAATCGGTACCGCCATGGTTCAAATCGGCCTCAAGTGTCCAGTACTCCCTCGACTTGAACTTTTCAATTTCCTCCTCGCGCTCCACGATCATGCGCAATGCCGGGCTCTGCACTCGACCCGCGGAGAGTCCGCGCCGGATCTTTTTCCACAGGAGGGGTGACAAATTGAACCCCACGAGATAATCGAGCGCCCTTCTCGCCTGCTGCGCATTGATCAGCTCGAAGGACAGATCGCGTGGATGTGCAATGGACTGGTCAATCGCACTCTTCGTGACTTCATGAAACACAACACGGTGTACTTTCTTGCCTTCGAGTGCGCCGCGATCCTTCAGGAGTTCATACAGGTGCCAGGATATTGCCTCGCCTTCACGGTCCGGATCAGTTGCCAGGTAAAGGGTGTCCGCTTTCTTCATGGCATTGGCAATGGCGTCAACAGACTTCGCGTTTTTCTTGATAGGTTCATAATGCATTATGAAGCCGTTTCGTGTATCCACGGCGCCGGATTTCGGCAGCAGATCCCGCACATGCCCGTAGGATGCCAGGACCCTGTAATCGTTTCCAAGATACCGGTTCAACGTCCTGGCCTTGGCGGGGGATTCAACGACAACCAGTGCTCTGCTCATGAAAGTTCGATTGACACAAGGTAAAAATGCAAAAAATCAGGTTTCAAGAGTGCGCTGATATGATCTGGATGGTGGCTGCAGACACGGCGCGGGCGATCCATGCCATGCGGCCCGCTAGAACGTGCGCCCGTAACGCCGTGGCACGGTTCCGCAGCGGTACGCCGTCTTTGTCCCGCCGCGGGCCGCAGGATCATTTGCGGCAGCCGTACCGCCTGGGGGACGTGCAGGCAGGTTTCTGCTACCCGAACAAGCGCGGCCCATATCAATGCAGGCTGACATTTGAATTATCCATGACAATGTCTTCCATCCATGTGACTGCGTTTTGCCTGCCGGGCTGATTAAACAACACCATCAATACCACCCATTTGAGTTTCTGCAGATTGAATTCATCCGGCGCCAGTGCCGCAACACGATCCAGTACAAGTTCCCGTTCATTGCCGTTCAATATGCCCAGTTGCTCCATTAAGAGTAAAAATCCGCGGCATTCGGTGTCAAGCATTTCGAGTTCGCGTTCGCTGAAAAGACGCAGTGATGTTCCGGCCGATATCCTGCCTGCATAAAAGACCTGGTTTCCCTGCTCGAGGGCCTGAAGCCATGAAAATGCCTTGTCGACCTGTCTGTCGCAAAATCCCGCCTGTATAAGTTCAATTTTAAGAGAATCCCGGCCGGCGACGAATTCAGAATCCTCCCGGTAATAGTTGTCAAAAATATACATGAGGACGTCAAGAACACTTTCTTTCATTCATTTGTTCTCCGGCTCATTCGCATGTAGAAACCCCCCGGCAAAGACGCAACGTATCCCCGGACCTCCAGCAGCAAAAGCATGGAGGAAACGGCATCGGCCGTCAATCCGGTATCTTCAATCAACCTGTCAACCGATACGGGCTCATAGGCAACCGCGTCGAGCAATAACCGGCATTCCTCGTCTGGCGCATCCATCGCTGCCGCCGGCCGCGGTGCATCGTGCGACATTCCTGAAATTGCGTGCACAAGGGTACCGAGCTCCTCGAGTATATCATCCATGGATTCAACGAGCTTTGCTCCCTGCTTGATGAGGTGGTGGCATCCCCTCGACAGCGGATTCAGGATCGAACCCGGCACGGCGAAGACTTCCCTGCCCTGCTCCATGGCGTGGCGCGCGGTAATCAGTGAACCGCTGTATTGCGCGGCTTCTATCACGATCACGCCCGCCGCCAGTCCACTGATGATGCGATTCCGCCTCGGAAAATTTTCCGCCAATGGCGGTGTGCCGGTCGGAAACTCCGATACCAGGGCGCCACCCCGGGTAACGATGCGTTCCGCCAGGGCCTCGTGTCTTTTCGGATAAACGACGTCCGGCCCGTTTCCGAGCACGGCGATGGTACGGCCGCCCCCCTCCATCGCGCCGAGATGACTGCAATAGTCAATGCCGAGCGCCATGCCACTCGTGATGACGAAACCCAGTGCCGACAGTTTCCCGGCAAATAATTGCGCCGTTTGCCGGCCGGCCGGCGTCGGATTTCGGCTGCCCACCATGCTCAACTGCACTGCCTGCAAGATGGACGGATCACCCCGCACGAACAGGACGGGCGGTGCGCCCGCGATTTTCCTGAGCAGCGGGGGGTAAGCACTGTCGGCAAACGTTACCAGGTGATGGCCTGGCCGGTCGATCCAGGCGAGATCTCCTGCCACCGCTTCCCAGTCGGGATGTCGTAGATATTCCAGGGTCTTCGCCCCCAGACCCTGCTGCGCCAGCACCCGTGCGCCGGTGGACAATATCCGTTCAGGCGATCCGCAGAAATCCAACAACCGGCACAGCGTGTCAACAGTCAGTGCCGGGGCCCTGTGCAACACCAGCCAGCACGCGCGACCGTCCGCTTTCAGGCTTCTCCTGCGCGGCACTGGACGTTCCTTCGCCATTATCTCTTCCCTGCAGACTTATCCCGGCGCAGTCAGGTTAACAGGGAAAAGGCCGGCACCAGGCAGATGGCCGGTAGTGGGCATGAAAATACTTCGACACAATCCATGGATCTTCATCGCCGCTTCCCTGCAAATTTTTTGTTACAGATTCATTACCGCGTCATAGATATGGATCGGCTTCACGGCCTCCATGACAAGACCATAACTGACATTCTCGAACGTGCGGAAAATCATGAGTACTCCCGAATATTCCTCGGGCAGCTGTATCTCTTCCGGTGTTGAACCCGGTTTGCCCAGATAGGCGACCAACGGGGTTTTATCAAACGCGCGCTTCGTATCCCGGATATCGTTGGCAACGCTGCTGACGGCCCGGTCGACCACGCTGGTGTCCTCATATTCGAATTCCAGGCGTTTTTCGTCTTCCTCCTTTTCCTTGATCTTCGAGGCTACACGGTCCCTCACCACGTTTCCGCTCTGGTAGATACCCAGCACGTTTCCGACTTCCACGCCGTCGTTCGTTCCGAGATCCAGGACCACGACCTGGTACTGGCCGATTTCGGACACGCCGTCAACAACGGAAATGATGTTGCCGCTGACTTCGACGTCCGGCGGGCGGGGCATGAAACTGGCATTGGTGTCCGCTTCCGATTCCTCCGCCAGGCGATCGCCGACCAGGACCTCGCGGTTTGAATAGGCGACAACCGCCACCGCCGGATCTCCGGCCTTTTCGATCACCGCATCCCCGACATAGAGCGCTTCATACCCGAGAATGGCGTCCTTGTCCTTGCGGGGATTGATGTAAGGTTTACCCTTGCGGTAGACCGCGTAGCGTTTCCTTTCGGCGCCGGCATCCTCATCGGCAAGCCCCCGCACGTAGATCCTGTTGCCTGTGCCCGCAATCAGATGTTCGTCATAACTGGATACGACATAAGGCCAGTAATCCATCTCCTCCGCGGATACCACGAGCGGCCGCATCAGAAATTGCTTAATGGCATCGATCGGGATCGTGGGGATGGCTTCGGCCTTTTCATAAACGCGGATTGTCGGCGAGAGTTTCACCGTGCGGTCTGAAACCGCTTGCGCTCCTCTGGTCAGGGTCAGAATCGGCTGGCCGTCCTGGTAGGTCAGGGAAATGACGTCGCCGGGATAGATCAGGTGCGGATTTTCAATCTGCGGGTTGGCCCGCCAGACTTCCGGCCAGAGCCAGGGATGCTGTAAAAATTTGCCGGAGATGTCCCAGAGGGTATCCCCCTTTTGCACGACGTATTTATCCGGATGGTCGGGTTTGACAGCCACATCCCCGGCGACCACCAGCACCGGGATCCCAAGCAACACCAGAGTCAGCAGCATTTTATTGAGCATGGCTATTACCTTACATACAATCCTTAATGTGGTTTAGCAATAAGTCTAGCAAAATACCCGCCCCGCTACCATGTTCTTGACAAGCCCTGTCTGGCCTGGCCGTTTTCAGTATACTATCAGTCAGTTAGTCATTACGAGCGATCAATGGCAAGATTAGAGGTGTTGCATTATCCGGACCCACGGCTGCGGAAAAAAGCTATCCCGATCAAGACGATAGACGGGGTGATCAGGGCCCTGGCCAGTGACATGTTGGAGACGATGTACGCGGAAAGCGGCATTGGTCTCGCGGCCACCCAGGTGGACGTCCAGAAAAGGCTGGTGGTCATCGATCTCTCGGAGACCCGAGACCAACCTATGTTCCTGATTAATCCGGAAATTATCAACTGCGAGGGCACTGAACAGATGCAGGAAGGATGCCTGTCCGTCCCGGGCTATTTTGATGTCGTGGAACGGGCGGAGAAAGTGACCTTTAGCTACCTCGATCTCGACGGCGGACGGCAGGAGATCCACGCGGATGGCCTGCTGGCCGTATGCGTCCAGCATGAAATCGACCACCTGGATGGCAAGCTGTTTATCGACTACCTGTCGCCGCTGAAGCGCCGGCGTCTGCGCAAGAAACTGGAAAAACAGGAAAAACTTCCCGCCACGGTGCTGTGACAACGCCCTTGCGCCTCGCGTTTGCAGGCACCCCGGAACTGGCGGCGACAGTCCTCAACGCCCTGATTGAATGTTCCCCCCATAGCGTCACCCGAGTGTATACACAACCGGACAGGCCCGCCGGCAGGGGACGGAAGTCCAGGAAGAGCCCGGTGAAAATCTTGGCCATGCAACATGGCCTGCCGATAGACGAACCTGCCGGGCCTTCGGCCATCGATCCGGACCACCGGTTGGCCGGAACGGATGCCCTTATCGTGGTGGCCTACGGCATGCTGCTGCCGGCGGGACTGCTGAACCGGCCGCGGCGTGGCTGCATTAATGTCCATACTTCACTGCTTCCCCGCTGGCGCGGGGCGGCCCCCATCCAGCGGGCCATCCAGGCGGGCGACACCGAATCCGGCGTGAGTATCATGCAAATGGATGCCGGCCTGGATACCGGGCCGATTCTGGCGCAGAAGGCGTGCCCCATCGCACCCGACGAGACCGCCGCCAGCCTCGAGGCGAAACTTGCGCGCCTGGGCATCACCTGCCTGCTCGAGACGCTCGAGGCACTCGCGGCGGGCGAACTTCACCCCGTGCCGCAGGAAGAACGACTGGCCTGTTATGCCGGCAAGATCACCAAGGCGGAAGCCGAGCTGGACTGGTCAGAACCGGCCATCGTGCTGGAACGGACGATCAGGGCTTTCAACCCGGCCCCGGTCGCCTGCACTTCGCTGAATGGTTACAGGCTGCGCATCTGGAAGGCGACGGCCATCGGTGCCGGCGTCGAGCCGCCGCCGGGCAGGGTGATCGGGGCGGGCAAAGACGGTATCGACGTCACTACCGGCGCCGGCCTGTTGCGATTGCTGGTGGTGCAGTCGCCCGGAGGACGGCAGCTCAGCGCCGGTGAGTTTCTGAACGGGCGGCCGGATTTCCTGCGACCGCGGCACGCGGCGAAATAGCCCTGGACCGCGCGACCGGGGTCCCGATGCACGCGCGCGCCCTTGCCGCCCAGGTCATCCGTGATCTGATCCGCCGGCGCAGGCCGCTGCCCCTGCTGCTTCCCGCCTGTCAGGCCCGGCTCGCCAGCCAGCGGGATCGGGCCTTGCTGCAGGAGATCGTCTACGGGGTGATGCGCTGGTATTTTCGCCTCGATTTCTTCCTGAAACAGCTGCTCACTAAAGATCTGAAGGCCGGAGACCTCGACATCAGGGCCTTGATCCTGGCCGGCCTGTACCAGCTCGCCGAGATGCGCATCCCGGATCATGCGGCGGTATCTGCCACGGTGGCGGCCTGTGACGAACTCGGGAAATCCTGGGCCAGGGATCTGGTGAATGCCCTGCTGCGCAGATACCAGCGCGAGCGCAGCCGTTTGAGACGTGCCGCCGAAGACGACCCCGTGGCAAAGCATGCTCATCCCCGCTGGCTCCTGGAGGCACTGGCCGCTGATTTTCCCGGGCAATGGCAGGCGATTGTCGAGGCAAACAACCAGCGACCGCCCATGTTCCTGCGCGTCAACCGGAAACAGACCAGCCGCGAGGCCTATCTCGAAAAGCTCGATGCGGCGGGCCTTGAGGCCCGCCCCGCCCCTTTCACCACCGTTGGCATCCGGCTGAACCAGGCGGTCGATGTCAGCCGGCTGCCGTCATTTTTTGACGGTCACGTATCCGTCCAGGACCTGGCCGCGCAACTGGCCGTACCGCTGCTGGATATCAGGGCCGGCCACCGGGTGCTGGATGCCTGCGCCGCCCCAGGCGGCAAACTCGCCCATCTCCTGGAACTGGACATCGCCCCGGGCGAAGTGGTTGCCGTGGAATACAATGCCGCCCGGCTGCAGCAACTGCGCGATACCCTCGATCGCTTGCGGTTGGACGCGACCGTGATCCACGCCGACGCCAGGCTGACCTCTGACTGGTGGGATGGCCGGCCGTTTGACCGTGTTCTGCTTGACGCCCCCTGCAGCGCGACTGGCGTCATCCGGCGCCATCCCGACATCAAGATCCTGAGGCAACCCGCAGATGTCGCCGGGGACGTGGAGAGGCAGAGTGAATTGCTCAGCGCACTCTGGCCGTTGCTGAAGAGTGGCGGTAAGCTGTTATATGTCACCTGCTCCGTGCTGGCACAAGAAAATGACCGGCAAATCGAGGCCTTCACCGCCACCCATCCTGACGCAAGCAGGGTAAGGATTAGCGCCGACTGGGGACAGGCCACACCCTGCGGCCGCCAGTCCCTGACGGGGCAATTTGATATGGACGGATTTTATTATGCCTGCCTTGAAAAATGCTAATCTCATTGCATGCCGTTTTTACCTTCTGTTGCTCGTGTCATTCACGTTAGGCGCGGCCGCGTCATCATCATCCGGCACCAGGGGTATCGAGATTGACCATGCCGCCAGCACCCTCGAGAACGGCGTCTATCTCACGGACGCCCATATTGTGTACCATTTCAGCGATGAAACCCGAAAGGCGCTGGAGCACGGCGTGTCCCTCCAGATCGACATCGAACTGCGGGTAAAAAAACACCGGCCCTTGCTCTGGGATAAAACGATCGCGACGACGCAATTGAACTACATGCTGGAGCATCATCCCCTCAGCGGCTACTACCTGGTCACCAACATGGCGAACGGGAGGCGACGCCAGTTCCAGGACCTGGCGGGGGCGCTGGACTACCTCGGCACTGTCAGGGAACATCCGCTGGTGATGCGGGAACTGCTTGATTCGGACGGCCGGTATAGCGCCCAGATCCGCGCCAGTCTCAACATACAGGCACTGCCCGCCCCGCTGCGGCCGCTCGCCTACGTCTCGACCAGGTGGCAGCTGGCCAGTCCGTGGCATGGCTGGATAATTCAGCAATGAACCGCGGCAGCCAGCTGATATTTCTTGCGGGACTCGTCCTGTTTGTCTTCATGCTCGCCTCGCTCCTGATGATGAGCAACGCCCTTCAGGATTCCAGCCATTTTGGCCGCCTGTACCTGGGATTGCTGATAATCAACGCCACGGGCCTGCTGATACTCGTTGTTCTGATCACGCTCAATCTGAAACGCCTCATCCGGCAGCTCCGCAACCGCGTCCCGGGTTCGCGCATGACCGTGCGCATGGTCAGCATGTTCACCGTGCTTTCCGTCGTGCCCGTGCTGATCGTGTATTACTTCTCGCTGGATTTCCTGCTGAGAGGCATCGACAACTGGTTTGATCTCCGGGTCGAACAGGCCCTGAGCGATTCACTCGAACTCGGCCGCCTGTCACTCGACGTACGCATGCGGGAATCGCTCAAGAAAACGGTAAAGATCGCGGAAGAATTTTCCACCCTCGACGATGCCACGATCCCGTTCGAGATCGACGAACTGAGAAGACGCAGCGGCGCGAAGGAACTTACGCTGCTCACCCGCCAGGGGGCCATCATCGCCTCCAGCGCGGACGACCCCACGCATCTCGTTCCCGACAGGCCGGATGACACCATCCTGCTGCAGTTGCAGCAGGGGAACAACTATACCGGCCTCGACACCATACGCGATTCAGACCTGCACATCCGCACCGTGGTCAACGTGCCGGGGATCATGATTGAGAGCCAGTCCCGGATCCTGCAGGCGCTGTATCCCGTGACGGACCGGGTGAACGACCTGGCCGAAAGCGTCCAGGCTTCCTACGTCAAGTACAAGGAGCTCTCCTACCTGCGCGAACAGCTCAAGCTCAGCTTCGTCATGATCCTGACCCTCGTGCTTCTTTTCAGCATGTTCAGCGTGGTCTGGGCCGCCTTTTATACCGCCAGGCGCCTGGCCGAACCCGTCAGCAACCTGGCGAAGGGCACCATGGCCGTGGCGGAGGGTAAATACGACACCCGGCTTCCCGTCCCCGGCAGTGACGATGAACTGGGCTTTCTCCTCACGTCATTCAATGACATGACGCGGAAAATCGCCCAGGCCAGGGATGAAGCAGACCGGAGCCGGTTCGAGGCCGAAACCCAGCGTTCCTACCTCGAGGCGGTGCTCGGAAAGCTGTCCTCCGGGGTCCTGGTGCTGGATCAGGACATGCGTTTGCGCACGGCCAACGCCAGCGCGGAACAGATACTGGGCATACCGCTGGGCAGGATGGCGAATCGCGACGTAGAGGAGATCGCCGCGATGTCCCGGACCTTTGGCCAGTTCAAGGAGGCCATTGAGCGCCACCTGAAGATAACCCGGAAGGACTGGCGCGAGCAGGTCACCATCACGCAGGGCGGCGGTCGCAGGCTGCTGATGTGCAGCGGCACCACGCTGCCGGGCACACATGACATCCAGCACGGCCATGTCATCGTTATCGACGACATCACGGCGCTGATCCAGGGGCAGCGGTACGCGGCATGGAGCGAAATGGCCCAGCGCCTCGCGCATGAAATCAGGAATCCCCTCACCCCGATCCAGCTGGCGACGGAACGGCTCCGCCACAAGTATTTGCGCGGCATGCGCAAGGATGACACGGAAACGTTTGACCGCCTGACCAACACCATCGTGCAGCAGGTGGAGACGATGAAAGATATGGTCAACTCCTTCTCGGAATTTGCCCAGACGCCGGACATCAACCCGCAGCCGGTTAATATCAACAGCCTGATCAAGGAGGTGCTCGACCTTTTTGCCAACCTGAACAGCAATGCCGAGATCGAAACGGACCTGGCGCCGGACATTCCTCTCATCTCGGCGGACATCGGCAGGCTGCGCCAGGTCCTGAACAACCTGCTGAAAAACGCGTTCGACGCATGTGAAAAATGCGAATCGTTCAAGCTGCGCGTCAGCACGGGGACCATCGTTGAGAACGGCAGGCAACTCGTGGAAATACGGATCAGGGATTCAGGTACCGGCGTGTCCGCGGATATAATGGAACAGATGTTTGATCCCTACGTCACCACGAAAACCAAGGGCACGGGTCTGGGACTGGCCATCGTCAAGAAGATTGTCGAGGAACACAAGGGCAGCGTCTGGCTTGAAAACAACAGGAGCGGCAAAGGCGCGTGCGCCATCATCCGCCTGCCGGCGGCCGGCGTTGAATACAACGCCAAACCCGCCAAGTCAGAAAAACGGAATGTCGTATGATCGGCGGAAACATCCTGATTGTTGACGATGAGCCGGATATCCGCGATCTCGTCAAGGAGATCCTGGAAGACGAGGGTTTCACCGTCGACGTCGCGGAAAACGCCGAACAGGCGAAACGATTGCGTGAATCCTTCCTGCCCGATCTGGTGCTCCTGGACATCTGGATGCCCGACACGGATGGAATCACCCTGCTGAAAGAGTGGAAGGAAACCAGCGCGCTGAACATGCCGGTCATCATGATGTCGGGTCATGGCACGGTGGAAACGGCGGTGGAGGCCACCAAGATCGGCGCCTACGACTTCCTGGAAAAACCGCTGTCCATCGCCAAGCTCATCCTGACGGTCAAACACGCCCTGGAGACCGCTTCGCTGCACCGGGAAAACCTGCGGCTGAGAAGTCACAGCCAGTTGATCAATGTACCGTTCGGCAGGAGTGGCGTGATGCAGAAACTCCGCGAACAGATCATTCGCATCGCCAATCACGATGCCCCCGTGCTGATCATCGGTGAATCGGGGACCGACAAGGAAATCTACGCCCGCTACCTCCATAACCAGAGCAGCCGTTCGCAGGCCCCCTTCGTGAACGTCAGCGTGTCCGCGCTCCCGGCGGACAACGCCATTGCCACCCTGTTCGGCAGGGAAGACAAGGAAGGTGACCGTCCCGGCCTGATTGATCAGGCAAACGGCGGAACGCTGTTTCTGAAGGATATCGCCGACACGGACCTGACATTCCAGGCAAAACTGCAGAACACGATTGAAAACCAGCTCTACACGCGGGTTAACGGGACCGAGTTTCATGCCGCCGATCTGAGATTCGTCGCCGCAACCAGCAGGAATCTCGAGGACCTGGTAAAGGCGGGCAGGTTCCGCGACGACCTCTATTACCAGCTCAATGTCCTGCCGATCCGCATCCCGTCGCTGCGCGAGCACTACGAGGACATCCCCGAGTTGCTCGAGTTCTTCGTCAATTATTTCGTGGAACAGCAGGGCCTGTCATACAGGCACTTTTCCGTGGCGGCCCAGAATTATTTGCGCGGCTACGAGTGGCCGGGCAACATACGGGAACTCAAAAACCTGGTACAGAGGCTGTTGATCCTCGGGACGCGCGAGACCATCGACGTGGACGAAATAGACGCCGCCTTCGGCAGGACGGCGCAAAAGGCGCAGGACCAGGAGTTCAACGCCAATTTCGAGCTTCCCCTGAGGCAGGCGCGCGAACAGTTCGAAAAGGCCTACCTGCAATACAAGCTGGAGCGCGCGGACGGCAGCGTGAGCAAGGTGGCGAAGGCGGTGGGCATGGAACGCACGCACCTTTACAGAAAACTGAAAACCCTCGGCATAGAAATAAAAAACTGACAGGTCGATCACACATGGCTAACGCGACTGCGCCAGGATCCCGTCAATGAAAATAATAATTCTCGGCGCGGGCCAGGTCGGGTCTTCCGTTGCGGCGAATCTCTGCAGCGAGGCGAACGACATCAGCATTGTCGATACCAACCCTGAATGCCTGCAGGCGCTGAGTGAACGGTATGACCTGAAAACGGTGCAGGGTGTCGCGTCCTATCCCTCCGTGCTCGCCCAGGCCGGGGCAAGGGACGCGGACATGATCCTGGCCGTTACCAACAGCGATGAAATCAACATGATCGCCTGCCAGGTGGCCTACACGCTGTTTCACACCCCCACGAAGATCGCCCGCGTGCGCAATACGGAATACCTGAAAAAAACGGCGCTGTTCGCGCAGGAAGCGCTGCCGATCGACGTCCTGATCAGCCCGGAGCAGATCGTCACCGAGTACATCGAAAAGCTGATCAGCTTTCCCGGGGCGCTGCAGGTGCTGGATTTTGCCCAGGGCAAGGCGCAGATGGTCGCGGTCCGCGCCTATTACAACGGGCCCCTGGCCGGACGCAAGGTATGCGAACTGGTCGGCGATATGTCCGATCTCGAGATCCGCATCGTCGCCCTGTTCCGGGCGGGGAAATCCGTCATCCCGGACGGGGACACCGTCATGGAACCCGACGACGAGGTGTTCATCATCGGCGCGCCGAAGCATATCCGTTCGCTGCTGAAAAACATCCGCAAGGGAGAAAAGGCGGCGAAACGCGTCATCATCGCCGGCGGCGGAAACATCGGCCTGCGGCTGGCGAAGGCGCTCGAAGACCGCTGCCAGGTCAAGCTCATCGAACTGAACGGCGCGCGGGCCAACGAGGCCTCGGTACAGCTTTCCAAGGCGATCGTGCTTCGCGGCGACGCGGCGGATGAGGATCTGCTCATAGAGGAGAATATCGAAAACACGGACGTGTTCTGCGCGCTGACCAACGCCGACGAGGCTAACATCATTTCCTCCATGCTCGCCAAGCGGCTGGGCGCAAACAAGGTGATGGCGCTGATCAACCGCGCCGCCTACGTGGACCTCGTGCAGAGCAGCGTGATCGATATCGCGATATCCCCCCAGCAGGCGACGATCGGCAGCCTGCTGGCCCATATCCGACGGGGCGATGTCGTCGTCGTCCACTCGCTGCGCCGGGGCGCGGCCGAAGCCATCGAGGCCATCGCCCACGGCGATGCGGGTTCATCGAAGGTGGTCGGCCGCAGGCTGGACGAAATCAGGCTGCCTTCCGCCGCCAGCATCGGCGCCATCGTCCGCGGCGATAACGTCCTGATCGCCCATCACAACATGGTCATCGAGGCCGACGATCACGTCATCCTGCTGGTGGCCGACAAGAAACAGGTGCCCGAAGTGGAAAAACTGTTCCAGGTCGGGGTGACCTTCCTGTAACCGGCCGGACCCTCGGGCAGGCACATGCAATACAAGGTGGTACAGCGGGTCCTCGGCATTTTCCTGTCGTTTTTCAGCCTGACGCTCCTGCCCCCCATCCTCATTGCCCTGTGGCTGGACGACCCCAGCCTCATGGCGTTCCTCGTCGCCTTCTGCCTGATCCTGGCTGTGGGCCTGGTCCTGTGGTTTCCGGTCAGGCACCTGGACCGGGAACTGCGCCTGCGCGACGGTTTCGTGGTCGTCGTGCTGTTCTGGGCCGGCCTCGGGCTTACCGGATCATTGCCGCTGATCCTCTCCGATGCCCCGCACCTCTCGATTACCGATGCCGTATTCGAATCCCTCTCCGGCCTGACCACCACCGGGGCGACGGTGATGACCGGCATCGATCACCTGCCGAAGTCGATCCTGTTTTACCGGCAGGAATTGCAGTGGCTGGGTGGGATGGGAATCATCGTGCTCGCCGTGGCCATCCTGCCGATGCTGGGCATCGGCGGCATGCAGCTCTACCGCGCGGAAACACCCGGCCCCATGAAGGACAACAAGCTCACTCCCCGCATCACCGAGACCGCCAAGGCCCTGTGGTATCTCTACCTGTGGATGACCGTGGCCTGCGCCTTGCTTTACTGGCTGGCCGGCATGGACGCCTTCGACGCCATCGCCCACAGTTTCTCGACAATGTCGAGCGGGGGATATTCCACGCATGACGCGAGTATCGGCTATTTCGACAACAGGCTCATCGAAGCCATCGCCATAGTATTCATGGTGCTCTCCTGCATCAATTTCACGCTGCATTTTCTCGCCTGGCAGCACCTGAACTTGAGACACTACTGGCAGGATTCCGAGCTGAAAGCCTACCTGACCATCCTCGCAAGCGTGGGGTTCCTGAGCTGCACCTTCCTGATATTACAGGGAGACTACAATGAAACATCTGCCGCGATATCCGACGGCATTTTTCAGGCGGTATCCATAGCCACCACCACCGGTTTTACCACGGCACAGTTCCAGCACTGGCCCGGGTTTCTGCCGGTGCTGCTCATATTCGCGAGTTTCATGGGGGCCTGCGCCGGTTCCACCGGCGGCGGCCTGAAGGTCATCCGCGTGCTGCTCCTGTCACGGCAGGGGATGCGCGAGATCAAGCGGTTGATCTACCCGAACGCCATCTTTGCCATCAAGATAAACCGGAAACCCGTCCAGGAGGATGTCATCAATTCCGTGTGGGGGTTTTTTGCCGCCTACATCGCCCTGTTTGCCGCGCTGCTGCTGCTTTTAATGGCCACCGGCCTGGACCAGGTGACCGCCTTTTCCGCCGTCGCCGCCTGCATGAACAACCTCGGCCCGGGACTCGGGGACGTCAGCGCCCATTACGGAGATATCAATGCCACGGCCAAGTGGCTGCTGTGTTTTGCCATGGTGCTGGGGCGCCTGGAGATCTTCACCCTGCTCGTGCTCTTCACGCCGGCCTTCTGGCGCAAATGAATCGTGTCCACCAGTGACGCCGAAAAATGGAACGCCCGGTACCGCGAGGGCAGCCACCTGCGGGCTGAACCCGTCCGCGTGCTAAAGGAGTATTCCCACCTCCTTCCGGCCAGCGGGACCGCGCTCGACCTCGCCTGCGGCACCGGGGCGAACGCCCTGTTTCTCGCCCAACACGGCCTCGAGACATGGGCCTGGGATATTTCCCGGGAAGCGATTGAGCGGCTGCAGCGCTCCGCCGCGCGACGGGGTATTGATCTCCATGCCGGGGTCCGGGACGTGGTGCGGCAGCCGCCGGACGCCGATGCCTTCGATGTGGTCGTGGTCAGTCACTTCCTGGACAGGGGCCTGATGCCGCCTATCCTCCGCGCGCTCCGGCAGAACGGCCTGCTTTACTACCAGACCTTTACGAAGGAGCGGGTGGACGATTCCGGACCGGGCAACGAGGCTTACCGCCTGGGGAAAAATGAACTGCTTGAGCTTTGCCGCGGCCTGCACATCGTTCTGTATCACGAAGAAGGCCGGCTCGGCGATATCCGGCGCGGCTTCAGGAACGAGGCCATGTTGATCGCCCAGCGCCTCATTCTCCCTGCCAAAAGGTGGTGAATGTCATCGAAAACCTGGAGGCCCTGCTGGCCAGGGGCCAGGACAACGCCCTGCTCAGGTTCAGTCTCGGCAGTGCCTATCTCAATGCGCAAAAATATCCCGAGGCCATCGAACACCTCTGCCGCGCCGTCGAACTCGATCCCGGCTATTCGGCGGCATGGAAACTCTATGGCAAGGCGCTGGCGGATGCCGGCCGGACCGGCGAGGCGGCGGCAGCGTATGAACGGGGCATCGCGGTCGCCGAAAGGAAGAAGGACATCCAGGCCGCCAGGGAGATGA
>CAZXGW010000011.1:9786-17867 GCA_964640355.1 uncultured Enterobacteriaceae bacterium | reverse complement strand
CCGACGGGCCGGGCACGGCTGATCTGTGAACGGTTTAGGGGTAAACTGATTAAAGGGGTCAGAGCCCTTTAATCTGAGATTAAAGGGCTCTGACCCCTTTAAAACTTATTTATGGGACAGGATATCAGATGAATGATTTTGCCGATTGCACGCTGGGCGTGACCAACAAGCTCATCGACCTCACGAGCACCGAAGAGAACCGCCTCGCCGCCGTCAGAATGGCGCAACAATGCGTGCACACCCTCGAAATCGTCAGCCGGCTGCTCGATCCCCCCATATTCAATACGACCGAGTTCATCGATGCCGTCACCCAGATCGTCCTGAAGAAGCGGAATCCCCAGATCAGGATCATCGTGTTTGACCCCGATACCATCGTCCGGGACGGGCACCGGCTGGTCACCCTGGCGGGGAGCCTGAGCAGTTTCATCCATATCCGCAAGGCCCCGCAGGAATATAAACACTACAACGAATCCCTTTTGATCGCCGACGGCGCCGGCTATATCCACAAGCTGAACGTCGATCGCTACGAAGCCGTGGCGAATTTCAATGACCGCGGACAGGCGAATGTCCTGCTCAGGGAATTCGACAGGATGTGGGAAAAGGCGGTTCCGGATCCCAATCTCAGGCGCATGGCGATATGAAACGGGGATCAGCGCTGTTGTTCGCCCTGCTCCTCGCCTCGCCGCCCCCGGCGGTCATCGCCGAAGACATGACCCTGGAAATCATTTCCCTGAGACACCGCCCGGTTGGCGATGCGGTTTCCATACTGCGGCCACTGGTCGCACCGGGTGGAACGGTGACAGGAGCGAATAACCAGCTCATCATCAAAACGACGCCGTCAAACCTCTCCGAACTGAAAAAAGTCCTCGACACCCTGGACCGTGCGCCGCGGCAGCTGTTGATCACCGTGACGCAGGGATCAGGGAGGCAGTTGTACCGGCAGGACGAGGCCCTTTCCGGCCGCTACGCCAGCGGCGGAATCTCGGTGGCTGTCGATGATCCGGTGAAAGGCGACGAGGGTCTCGTCGTTTCGGCGGGGGATGAGAGCGGCAATATCGTCCGCTACCGGGCCCGTCGCAGCGAATTCTCCGGCGACGACAGCCACGCGTTCAGCGTCCGGGCGACGGAAGGTTATCCGGCCTACATTCACGCCGGTCAATCCCTGCCACTCCCGGCGCGGACGGAAGTTGTCACCCCCGGCGGGGTAATCGCCCGCGACAGTATTGAGTATCACGATTTCACCTCCGGATTTTACGTGGTGCCGCGGCTCAACGGCGACGAGGTCACGCTGCTGGTAGCGCCCAGGCTGGCGCGGCCAGGTCCGGGCCACGGGCCCGCATTTGAACTGCAGGACATCGAGACCACGGCGACCGGGCGCCTGGGGGAATGGCTCGAGCTTGGTGGAATCCACCGAGACACAGGCGATCACCGGAGGCAGATTGCGGGTTCAATACACAGCCAGAGGCAGGAAACCGGCACGGTGTGGATCAAGGTTGACGAAATAAAATAACGCACCCTGCCCTCATTGCCTGCCTGGCGCTCACACCGCACAGGCCGCGGTTCAGGGCACGGAAAAAACAGGGATGGTAAAATGCTCTCCCCTACATTGCACCTGATATCTCCCGGACGCGCATGATCCTGACCTTTCGCGGGGGTACCGCCTTCTCCGGTTTTCGCGTCAGAAAAATCCTCTCTACCCTGAAAGCGATCGCGCCGGACATCACCTCGCTGCACGCGGAGTACACGCACTTTGTCAGCCTGTCTGCCGAACTCGACAACCGCGAGCGGGCCCGGCTCGAAACCCTGCTCCATTACGGCGAGACCGGGACGGCGCCCGCCGTTGAGGGCTTCCTGCTGCTGGTGACGCCGAGGCCGGGCACCATCTCGCCCTGGTCCAGCAAGGCGACCGATATCGCCCATAACTGCGGCCTGGACAAGGTCATCCGGCTCGAGCGCGGCACGGCCTGGTATCTGAACACAGGAAACCAGCGCGCCCCCGCCGGCCCGGAGATTGAGCGCATCAAGCCGCTGATTCACGACCGCATGACCGAGACCGTCCTGTCGCGCTTCGAGGACGCGGCCGGCCTGTTCCGTGACATGCCGCCGGCGGAACTCGCCAGCATCGATCTCCTGGAGAAAGGCCGGGGCGCCCTGCAGGCAGCCAACCTGGCCCTGGGGCTTGCCCTGTCGGAGGCGGAGATCGCCTATCTCGATGAACAGTATACGAAACTCGGGCGCAATCCCACCGACGTTGAACTCATGATGTTCGCCCAGGTGAATTCCGAGCATTGCCGCCACAAGATCTTCAACGCGGAATGGGTGATCAACAACCACAGGGCGGATCTCTCCCTGTTCGAGATGATCCGTGCAACGCAGGCCCGCCACCCGGGCCGCGTTCTCTCGGCTTACAGCGATAACGCCGCAGTCACCCGCGGCTACCCCGCCTCACGGTTCTATCCGGATCCGCACGACCGCCGGTACCGGGTATCAAGGGAGGACGTGCACCTCCTGATGAAAGTGGAAACCCATAATCACCCCACCGCCATCTCGCCTTATCCCGGCGCCGCCACCGGCGCCGGCGGGGAGATCCGGGATGAAGCGGCCACCGGCCGCGGGGCGAAACCGAAGGCGGGTTTGACCGGCTTTACGGTTTCCAACCTCCTCATCCCCGGGTTCAGGCAACCGTGGGAAGAAGACAATGGCCGTCCGGGACGCATGGCCTCGGCGCTGCAGATCATGCTGGAAGGACCGATCGGCGCCGCGGCCTATAATAATGAATTCGGGCGGCCAACCCTGTGCGGCTATTTCCGCACTTTCGAACAGGGCACGCCGGACGGCCCGATCCGGGGCTACCATAAACCCATCATGCTGGCCGGCGGCTACGGCATGATCCGCGCGGCGCACGTCCACAAGGCGGCCGTTCCACCGCGCGTCTGTCTGATCGTCCTGGGCGGGCCGGCAATGCTGATCGGCCTCGGCGGCGGGGCCGCCTCTTCAATGGCCTCGGGGGAAAGCGACGAATCACTGGATTTCGCCTCGGTCCAGCGCGAGAACGCCGAGATCCAGCGGCGCTGCCAGGAAGTGATCGATGCGTGCTGGGCCCTCGGCGCGTCAAACCCGATCCTTTCAATCCACGATGTTGGCGCGGGCGGATTGTCCAACGCCCTGCCGGAGCTGGTCAGCGCCAGCGGGCGCGGGGCCCGCCTCGAGCTGCGCCGGATCCCGAATGCCGAACCCGGCCTGTCGCCGCTGCAGATCTGGTGCAACGAGGCACAGGAACGCTACGTGCTCGCCATCCGGGCGGAGGTGGTGGAGACGTTCAGCCGCCTGTGCCGGCGCGAGCGCGCGCCGTTCGCCATCCTCGGCGAAACCACGGACGACGGCCGGCTCGTCCTCAACGATGAACTGTACGGCACGCGTCCTGTGGACGTGCCGCTGTCAGTCCTTTTGGGCCGCCTGCCGCGGATGCAGCGCAAGGCGGTCGAAATCGTGCCCAGGACCGGCGACGGGGCAGCCGAAAAGCCGGATTTTTCGGAGACTGTCCGGCGCCTCCTGCACCTGCCGGCGGTCGCGGATAAACGCTTCCTGATCACCATCGGCGATCGGACGGTATCCGGGCTCACGGTCCGCGACCAGATGGTCGGGCCCTGGCAGACACCGGTGGCGGACTGCGCCGTGACCGCGAGCGCCTTCGATGCCTTTGTCGGCGAGGCCATGGCCATCGGCGAGCGCACGCCGCTGTCGCTCATCAACGCGGAGGCGTCCGGAAGAATGGCCGTGGCGGAAGCCATTACCAATATCGCGGCCGCGAGGATCCTGCACCTCGGTGACGTCGTCCTGTCCGCGAACTGGATGGCGGCCTGCGGTGAAGGCGATGAAGATGCCCGTCTGTATGCCGCCGTGTCCGCCGTAAGCCGGTTCTGCCAGGCGCTGGGCATCAGCATCCCGGTAGGCAAAGATTCCCTGTCGATGCAGGCGGTATGGCAGGAAAGCGGCCGCCTGAAAAAAGTGATTGCCCCACTGTCCGTGATCGTCTCGGCCTTCGCCCCGGTGGCCGATATCCGCCAGAGCCTGACGCCGCAGATCCGGACCGATGCCGGTGACACGGTGCTGATCCTGATCGATCTCGGCCGCGGCCGGTGCCGGACCGGCGGCACGGTGCTGGCGCAGGTCTGCGGAGATACCGGCGGTGAAGCGCCGGACGTGATCGATGCCGATGACCTCGCGGTATTTTTCCGCGCCATCCAGCTTCTGAACGAAGCGGGACTCTTGCTCGCCTATCACGACCGCTCCGACGGCGGCCTGTTCGTCACCCTCGCCGAGATGGCGTTCGCCGGCCGCGCCGGCATCGACGTTACGCTCGATCGCCTCGGCGGCGAACTCATGCCGGTGCTGTTCAGCGAAGAAGCGGGCGCTGTCGTGCAGGTCCGCGCAGAAGACGCGGAGGGCGTCAAAGCGGCATTCGGGGGCACGAACCTGGCCCCCCATGTCCACGTCATCGGGACTCTGAACGCCGATCGCCGATTGCGGGTCCTGCGCGATGGCCGAGAGGTGTGGTCGGAAGACATCCTCGTCCTGCACAGGACCTGGTCCGAGACCAGTTTTCACATGCAGTCATTGCGCGATCACCCGGACTGCGCGCGGGAGGAACATGAAATCCTGCGGGATGCCGCCGACCCCGGCCTGTCCGTCCACGCCACGTTCACAGTCATGCCGCCGCGGCTCTGCGCCACCCGCCCCGCGATCGCCATCCTGCGCGAACAGGGGGTCAACGGCCAGGTGGAAATGGCGGCCGCCTTCGATCGTGCCGGGTTTGACTGTATCGACGTGCACATGAGCGACATCATCAACGGCGACGTTTCCCTGAAATCATTCAATGGCTTGGCGGCCGGCGGCGGCTTTTCCTACGGTGACGTGCTCGGCGCGGGCGGCGGCTGGGCGGGATCGGTGCTCTACAACGCCAGGGCGCGGGATGAATTCCAGGCCTTTTTCGAGAGGAACGATACCTTCGCGCTCGGCGTGTGCAACGGCTGCCAGATGTTCACCCGCCTGCGCGATCTGATCCCGGGGGCAGAGCATTGGCCCGATTTTGTGCGCAACCGGTCAGAGCAGTTCGAGGCCAGGCTGGTGATGGTGGAAGTGCTTGAATCGCCCGCCCTGCTGCTTGCCGGCATGGCCGGATCGCGCCTGCCGATCGTCGTTGCCCACGGCGAAGGGCGGGTGCAATTCCGGACGGACGAGGCCGCACAGAAGTCGATCGCCTGCCTGCGTTTCGTGGATCATTACGGCATGCCGGCGGAGACTTACCCCCGCAATCCGAATGGATCGCCGGCCGGCCTCACGGGTTTCACCACGCCGGACGGTCGGTTCACCATCATGATGCCGCACCCGGAGCGGGTGTTCCTGAAAAAACAGTATTCCTGGCTGCCCGCCGCCTGGGAGTCGGAAGAAGGACCCTGGATGCAGCTGTTCAGAAACGCGCGGGCCTGGCTGGAGTAAATACTCCCGCGCGGCGCGTTGCCGTTCCCGCCGGCCCTGACAAGACAGCGGCCCTGCTATACACTTCCCCCGGGGATATGTTAATAACGGACAGGCAACGCGATGGGCAACAACAGGGACATACCGGAGGCAGACCGCGAACTCTTTCGCCGCAGCGTCGGGCACGTAAAGCCCGTCCGCCAGGACCTGGCCGTCACTCGCCGTCCCCGGCCCGTTCCCGAACCCCTCAACACGCGTGCTGCCGCGCCGGCGCAGACAACCGGGACAACCTCCGGCCGGACTGAACCGCGCGCCAGCGGGGAGGAACTGCTCTACTGGAAGCCCGGCCTGCAGCAGCGTGTGCTCCGTAAACTGCGCCGCGGTCAGTTTGCCGTTGAACGGGAGCTGGATCTCCACGGCATGACATCGGCCATGGCGAAACAGGCAATACTGCGCTTCCTGGAAGAATGTGCGGCGGCACGATGCAGGTGCGCCAGGATCATCCACGGCAAGGGGCGTGGATCGAAAGACGGTAAGCCGGTACTGAAACACAGGCTGGACGGCTGGCTCCGGCAACAGGGCCGGGTACTGGCCTTCTGCACGGCGCGCCCCGATGACGGCGGCGGTGGTGCCGTCTACGTCCTGATCAAGGACAAGTAAGGCAACCCGCGTTCTCTAAAACCGCTTTGCGTGCCGATAAGACAATCACCTGCGGCGTCCAGCACGCGATTTTCCGAATACAGTAATCTTCCGCCGATGTTGAACAGCCTCATCAGCCGCCTCAGGAACCGCGAAGACTCGGAACACGAGCAGGCGTTGTTCCGGTTTGCCGGCGGCATGGCGTGGCTGATCTACATCCTGATCGTGGACAGCCGGTACGAGGTGCCGGCCACGGCCATTTACGCCTCCTATGCCTATCTCGTTTCAGACCTGATGATCCTGCTCTGGATCTGCGCCAATCCCCGGGTCCTTCCCCTGCGCCGCATGACCGGCATGTTCCTGGACAATTTTTACATCGGCTACGTGATGCTTTACACGGGGTTTTTCGGCGCCCCGCTTTTCGGCGGTTATCTGTTTACTACCTTCGGCCAGGGTTTCCGCTACGGCAAGAAATATCTGTATGCCGCGGTGACGATGAACCTGATCAGTTTCTGTACCGTCATGACGTTCAGTGAATTCTGGATTGAACAGAAAACGACGGGTTACGGGATAATCATCGCCATGATAGTGATAACCGCCTACGTATCCATGCTCATCTCGCGCCTGCAGCACGCGATTGCCAGTGCCAATGCCGCCAATGAAGCGAAGAGCCAGTTCCTGGCAAACATGAGTCATGAAATACGCACGCCGCTGCATGGCGTGATCGGGATGAGCGAACTCCTTATCAACACCCGGCTCAAGCCGGAACAGAAGGATTTCGCCTCGACCATTCTGGCCTCGGCGCGGACATTGCTGGCGCTGATCAACGACATCCTCGATATTTCAAAAATCGAGGCCGGCAAGACAACCCTAGAAACCGTCGGCTTCGATCTCTATGCCCTGGTCAATTCAACGGTTACCATGCTCTCGGGTGAAGCCAGGGCGAAAGGCCTGGACCTTGCCGCCCACATTTCCCCCGATACCCCCATCCTGCTGCGCGGAGATGCCCAGCATTTGCGGCAGGTACTCATCAACCTGATCAGCAATGCCATCAAGTTTACACGGGAGGGCGGGATTGAGGTGCGGGTGACGAGACAGACTGTCCCAGGCCCCGGGGTCAGGCTGAAATTCATGGTAATTGATACGGGCATAGGCATTCCCGACGAGGCCAAGGACCGGATATTCGAGAAATTCACCCAGGTGGACGAATCCTCTACCCGGGAACACGGCGGTACGGGGCTCGGCATGGCGATAGCCAAGCAACTCGTTGAATTGATGGGGGGGCGGATCGGGTTCAGCAGCAAACTGAACCAGGGGAGCACGTTCTGGTTTGAACTCGAGTTGACGGAAAGCGCCGACTCCCCAGAACTGGTTCTGCCGCCTGATTATTTCAGTGAAACCCATGCCCTGCTCATCAGTGCGCATAAATTTCTTTCGATCGAAGTCGGCGACTGCCTGTCCACGTGGCAGATCCGGTACGAACACGCGGCAGATTCGGGAAGCGCCATCGAAAAAATCAACCGTTTTCACAGGGCCGGCGATCCCTTCCATGTTGTCATCGTCTTCGAGCAGGACCTGGACGCCAGCCCGCTGGCCCTGCTCTGGAAAATCAGGGGAAAAGCCGTTTCCGGACCCGGCAATCTCGTACTCATCAGCGCCAGGCCACCCGGCGGCGGCGACCGCGGCTACCTGTTGAAGGAAGGCTATGCCTGCGTGCTACCGGCTCCGGTTGACCGGACGATCCTCTTCCGGGCGCTTCATGCCCTTGTCGCCGGAAAACGGGTTGAAGGCGATATTACCCGCCTGAAGGTTATCGAAGGGAGGCAGGCGGATCACGGAATGATCAGGGGACTCAGGATCCTCGTCGGCGAGGATAATCCAACCAACAGGAAGGTGGTCAGAAAGATACTCGAAACCGGCGGCCACAGCATTCACATCGTGGACCATGGCGAACAGGCCCTCGA
>CAZXGW010000011.1:0-9686 GCA_964640355.1 uncultured Enterobacteriaceae bacterium | reverse complement strand
TCGAAACCGGCGGCCACAGCATTCACATCGTGGACCATGGCGAACAGGCCCTCGATGCCCTCGAGAACGGCGAATATGACCTGGTAATTCTCGATATGCATATGCCGGTCATGGGAGGCATTGAAACGGCGAAACTGTTCCGCTTCATGCATCCGGAGAAAAGGAACATCCCCATCATGATATTGACCGCAAACGCGACGACCGAGGCTGTCCGGCAATGCGAAGCGGCGGGACTGGACGCCTATCTGGCCAAACCGGTGGAACCGAAAAAACTCCTGGAGACCGTGGATTTGCTGGCAAGAAATTCGAAAAGAAGCAGGGGGGACAAAAAGGAATCCGCCCCAATCCCGTCATCCCCGGAGGAACTGGAAAAATATCCGGTGCTGGAGAAAGAAGTCCTGGACGGTATTGCCGCCATGGTGCGCAGCCGGGAATTCATCGGGGAACTGGTAAACGGGTACATCAGGGACAATGCCGCCCTGGTCAACCAGTTGAACGAACACCGGCCGGAGGACGGGTACACGCGGATGTTTGACCTCGCCCATTCACTTGACGGCAGTTCGCGCAGCATTGGTGCGCAAAGGCTGTCCTTTGTCGCCTCCAGGATAGGCCACAGGGCAAGAAAAAAAGAAGAATACTCCGCTGCGGGGGACCTGGCACAACTGAACGCCGTCTTCAGGGACACGGTGATCGCATTGCGCGCCTACCTCGACGCGTACAACGCGGCGGCATCCTGAACGGGCACGGCCCGCGATCGGCGGGGCAGCACCCGTTAACAGGAGGAGAATCCCGGCCAGCCGGTTTCTCAGGCGGCGCTTTTCCAGCGCGTGGTGTCGGCAATACGCGCCTGCCGCTCTTTTTCGCTGACTCTTTCCGATACCAGGGTAGGACCGGCTACGGGCCTGCCATCAAAATCCAGCCAGCGATGATTGTCATAATCATACAGCTTGCAGGTTTTCATCGTGTCAAACAACCAGGCGAAGGTAAATCGCTGGCTGATCGCATGCCCGCCCAGCAATTCATTCAAACGCGCCTGTGCTTCACCAAGGCGGTAACACGGTATGGCAGGGCAAACGTGGTGGGCGCCGTGGTGGTACACGTTATGCACGAGGAAATTGAACCACCCCGGGAAAACCAGGTGAACCGAAATGTATTCCTGCCGGCCGTCACCGCCCCGATCGGGCGCCGTGTTGAACCACGGCACCAGCGGATGGGTGTGCTGCACGTACACGGTAAAGGCATAAAGACTCTGGAATACGTAAAACGGTACGGCAAAACCGAGAACCAGCGCCGTCAAGGCATCGGTACCGGAATACAGTGGCGCATGGATCAGCAGGGCCATGAAACTCGCAAAATAAACCGCGATCAAAGCGAAATGGCGCCAGGCGGAAGCCCGGTATTCCCGCGGGACATTGCGGCGGGGATACAATTTAACCTTCCGCCACCGCTCCAGGATATAGTAGAGGCCGAAAAACAACAGTGAGGGCCTCCGGTACAGTCGCTCTCTCATTCGCCGGAAATACGGCAGGGAATCGAATTTTTCCTTCGAAAACGGCGTATAGGAATCCGGATGATTCTCGTTTGTCCTGGAGTGATGCAGGCGGTGGTGATCGTAGATCCACAGCCGGTAATTAAAGAGGGCGGGCAGGAACGATACCACGGCAATAATCTTGTTGAGCGTCCTGGATCGTGTAAGGCTGTTATGAGCGGCATCGTGGGCAATCGTCACGAGATTGGCGATCTTGAAACCGGCGAGGGCGGATGCAATCACCTTCATCCACAGCCACGGCAGAAACAGAACACCGGCGATTAACGCTATGTACACGGCCAGATCGGACAGAAACAGCAGGAGGCCGTGACAGGTACTCACCCGGATGAATCGGGTCAGTTCAGACTGGACTTCTCTCTGTGCAGGCAACATGGTGTGGCCTCCTGTTTATTCGGCAAGAATGTGACGCGATCAGGCATCGCCCGAGACGGGCGCGCGTGACTTCCGGAAGCGGCCTCAACCGCCGTCACCAGGCGGTCGCCGTGGATGCAGCGCCGTTTTCCCTGACCGCGTACCTCTCCTGGCTCCTGATCAGCCGCTTCATCGTTCTCAGATCCTTCTCCGTCACCTTGAGTGCGGCATCCGCCCAGATATCGCATATATCCAGCAACTGCTGGTAGATAACGGGGTTGACAAGCTGGCGTATCTTCCTGATCGCCTCATAACTGTTCCTCTGCTTCCTGTGGGTGTGGATGAAGGAATACACGGCGTCCTCTCCCTTGCCGTCCTCCGCCAGGATGTCCACAACACCCATGTCGTGGAATTCTTCAGCCCGGTACAGGCGGCCGCCCAGGATGATTTTTTCCGCCATGGCCGGGTTCAGGCGCTGCGCCAGGAGGTTGTACGCCCCCATGCCGGGGAACAGGTTAAACAGGACCTCGGGCAACCCCATTTCCGCCCGGCGTTCGGCGATGATCACGTGGCTCGACATGGCCGCCTCGAGCCCCCCGCCCAGGGCGTTGCCGTGTATCAGGGAGATGGTGGTGATGCCGAGATCGAATCCTTTCAGGTTGGGGTACATCGTATCGATGCACGCCCTGCCGTACTCCCTGAGGGCATCGGCGTCTCTCGCCGCTATGCATTCCAGGAAATAGGCCAGGTCGCCGCCAAAACTGAACACGGGATGGCGTGAACTCACGACGTGATAGTGGATGTCAACCAGTTCGCCGTGAAGGGGCAGCTTTCCCCCGTAATGGACCAGCTGTGACTGGAAGATCTTCAGTTCACTGAGCAGGGTTCTCGTGATGCAGGGTCTCGGGTAGCTATTCAGGTATATCCAGACGGTGTTTTCGTCCGGATCGATGGACACTTCAAGGTGCCTGAAACTTCTGAACGACGTCTCATTTGCATACTGTATCTTGTTCATAATCACTCCTCGTGCCAACGGGAAACAGAAACGGTAAACCGATCAATCTGATTGATTAGAAAAAGTCTAGCAAGGGAAAATGTGAAAAAGGTGAAGAACAAGTGCTTGAAAAACAATTGGCATACCCCGTATAGGATATGCCGAAGCTACCCTGGTCGGGTTATATGATGGTTACCCCAACAGGGTTACAGCATGCGCCGCGATCCCTTCTCCGCGCCCGATGAAGCCCATGCCTTCCGTAGTGGTGGCCTTGATGTTGACGCTGGCGGCATCCATCCCGATGTCCGCGGCGATATTTTTTTTCATCTCGCCGAGATAGGGTGCGAGTTTCGGCGCCTGCGCCAGGATGGTGATATCGACATTCAGCACTGAAAGGTTTTCCTTTCGGACGAGTTCCAGGACTTTTCTCAGCAATATCCTGCTGTCTATATCCTTGAACTCGTCGCTCGTATCGGGGAAATAGACTCCCAGGTCGCCCAGGCCGGCCGCGCCCAGGAGGGCATCGCACAGTGCGTGAATGACGGCGTCTCCGTCGGAATGGGCCGCGAGCCCCCTGGCAAACGGGATGTTCACGCCACCCAGCACGAGGGGCCTCCCCGTCACGAGGCAATGTGCATCATAACCGTGGCCGATTCTCACCGTTTCTTTCGCCGCGCCTGTGTCAATCGGTTCGCTTCAGGTACAGTTCTGCGAGGGCCAGGTCATCCCGGCTGGTGATCTTGATGTTGGTGGAGCGGCCCGGTACCAGTAACGGCCGTTTCCCCGCCATTTCCATTGCCTGCGACTCGTCCGTGACCAGAACCCCGCGCGCCACCGCGCCTTCCAGCGCCGCGGCCAGGTCTCCCAGGTGAAACATCTGGGGGGTCAAGGCATGCCATAGCCCTTCACGGCACACGGTCTGTTCCACCCGGCCGTCCCCGTCGGCGCGCTTCATGGTGTCCCTCACCGGGCAGGCGAGCAGCCCCCCTACGGGGTGATCCGCCAGGGCATTCATGAGGCGATCAATGTCTTCCGTGCTCACGCAGGGGCGCACGGCATCGTGGACGAGCACCCAGTCGCCGGGATCGGCGAATCCGGCAAGCAGGTGCAGGCAGTTCAGAACGGAATGACAGCGCTCCTCGCCGCCCGTCGCCTTCCTTACCTTGGGGTGGGTCGCCAGCGGCAGCGCGGCCCAACAGGTGTCCCCCCCGGCAATGGCGACCACGACCCCTTCGATCTTCGGATGAGTACAGAAGCGCTCCAGGGTGTGGTCGAGCACCGGCCTGCCCCGGAGGGCCAGGTACTGCTTGGGCAGATCCGTCTGCATGCGCACGCCCGCGCCCGCCGCAGGGATCACCGCCCAGTAGCGCACGGGCCCCGCCATGACCGGTTATTCGCCGGTTCCACCGCCGCCGCTTTTATCGATGACGAGATAAAACGTTTCATCCTTCCTGATCATGCCCAATTCACTGCGCGCCTGTTCTTCTATGGCTTCAAACCCGTGTTTCAGATCGTGCACCTCGGCGGCGAGCGACTGGTTGCGCTCAAGCAGCCGCGCGTTCTCCTCGGCCTGCGCCTGTTTCGCCTGTTCGAGGTGATGAACTTCGGTCAGGCTGCCGTTGCCCATCCAGAGGCGATACTGCAGCCACAGCAGAAGCACGATCAGCAGCACGGAGATGAATTTCATGTATTCTCGATTTCAATTCACCGGCGTTTACAGGCCGAGATTGTAAAATGCCTTGATGCCGGGATAAATGGCGCGGTCGCCGAGCTGGTCCTCGATTTTCATCAGGCGGTTATACTTGGCGACGCGATCGGAACGCGACAGCGACCCGGTCTTGATCTGCCCCGCCGACGTGGCCACGGCAAGATCGGCGATCGTCGTATCCTCGGTTTCACCCGAGCGGTGGGAAATCACGGCGGTATAGCCCGCCTTCTTGGCCATATTGATGGCCGCCAGCGTCTCTGTCAGCGACCCGATCTGGTTGACTTTGATCAGTATTGAATTGGCGATCTCCCTGTCGATTCCCATCTGAAGCAGTTCGGTATTCGTGACAAACAGGTCATCGCCGACGAGCTGAACTTCATCACCGAGTTGCTCGGTGAGCAACTTCCAGCCCTCCCAGTCATCTTCGGCCATGCCGTCCTCCACCGAGATAATGGGGTACCTGTCAAACCACGGTGCAAGGTAATCCAGAAATTCTTCCGAGCTGAGGTCCCGGTCTTCGGAGGCGAGCCGGTACCGCCCGTTCCTGTAGAATTCCGAACTGGCGACATCCAGCCCCAGCAGGATGTCCTCGCCGGCCCGGTACCCGGCCTTCCCGACGGCCTCCAGAATGACCTCGAGGGCTTCTTCGTTGGACGAGAGATCGGGCGCGAACCCGCCTTCATCCCCCACGGAGGTATTGAGGCCACGGACCGCCAGGACGGCCTTGAGCGCATGAAAGACTTCGGTGCCATAGCGGACGGCCTCGCGCAGGCTCCCCGCTCCGACCGGCAGGATCATGAATTCCTGCAAGTCGATGCTGTTGTCCGCGTGCGCGCCGCCGTTCAGGATGTTCATCATGGGTACCGGCATCTGGAACGGGCCTTCCCCGCCGAGGTACTGGTAAAGCGGAACCCCCTCTTCGTTCGCCGCGGCGTGTGCCGTCGCCAGCGATACCGCGAGTATGGCATTGGCGCCGAGGCTGGCCTTGTTCGGCGTGCCGTCAAGCTCGATCATCAGGGAATCTATCCCCGCCTGGTCCCTGACATCCCGGCCCCGGACGGCGGGACCAATACGTTCCGTGATGTTGCCGATTGCCTTCAGCACCCCCCGGCCCTGGTAGCGCTCGGGATCCCCGTCCCTGAGTTCCAGGGCCTCGCGCACACCGGTTGACGCCCCCGACGGGACCATGGCGGAACCCGCTGCCCCCTCCTCCGTGATCACCTCCGCCTCGATGGTGGGAATTCCGCGGGAATCCAGGACCTCGCGGGCGGTCACGTTAACGATGGCGGACATTTGTTTTCCTTCCGTGTGCGCCGGCTGTTTTCTTCGGAACCTGTCGCAAAATCGGCGGGCGCAGCCATTTTAAGACAGGTTTTACATCATCCGGCCCTTGACACAGGTATCCAGTTCTTTCAGCGTTTCCAGCAACCCTTTCATCCTGTCCAGTGGCCAGGCATTGGGGCCGTCACTCAGGGCCTCGTCCGGCCGGGGGTGCGTCTCCATGAAGATACCCGCCACGCCCGCCGCCACGGCGGCACGCGCCAGCACCGGCACAAATTCACGCTCGCCACCCGACCTTCCGCCCCGGCCGCCCGGCATCTGAACGGAGTGCGTGGCGTCAAACACGACGGGGCAGCCGGTTTTACGCATCACCGCGAGCGCGCGCATGTCGCTGACCAGGTAATTGTATCCGAAGCTCGTGCCCCGCTCGCACACCATGATCCGATCATTGCCCGTGGCCTTCGCCTTGGCGACAACGTGCTCCATGTCCCACGGCGCGAGAAACTGGCCTTTCTTGATATTCACGGGCAACCCCTGGCGCGCGACGTTCTGGATGAAATTGGTCTGCCGGCACAAAAACGCCGGCGTCTGCAGGACGTCAACGGCGTCGGCCACCTCGTTCAGGGGTGTATCTTCATGCACATCGGTCAGCACCGGCACGCCTATCGCGGTCCTGACCCGGGACAGGATTTCCAGCCCTTTTTCAAACCCCGGGCCGCGGTAACTTTCGTGTGATGTCCGGTTGGCCTTGTCAAAAGAGGATTTGTAGATGAAGGGGATGCCAACCTCTACGGCGATCTCCTTCAGCATTCCCGCCGTATCCATCGCCAGTTCCTCGCTTTCAACCACGCAGGGACCGGCGATCAGGAACAGCGGCTTATCGGCGCCCGCCTCGAAATCACATAGCCGCATTTTTAAGTTCCGGACGCTTCGTCTCCCGGTATTTATTGGCGGCGCGGATGAATCCGGAAAACAGGGGATGGCCGTCGCGCGGGTTCGAGGTGAATTCAGGATGAAACTGGCAGGCGATAAACCAGGGATGCTCAGGTATCTCGATGATCTCGACAAGCCTGCCGTCGATCGAAGTGCCGGAGATTTTCAACCCGGCCGAGGCAAGCGGCGCCCGGTAATTGTTGTTGAATTCATACCGGTGGCGGTGGCGCTCGGTAATCATGTCGGTGTCGTAAAGCTTCCTGGCCAGTGAACCCTCTATCAGGCGGCATTGCTGTCCGCCCAGGCGCATGGTTCCGCCGAGTTCCGAGTGTTCACAACGCCTTTCGACGTTGCCGTTCACATCATGCCACTCCGTGATCAGGGCAATGACCGGGTGGCGGGTGTTCCGGTCAAATTCCGTGCTGTTGGCCTGCTTCAGGCCGGCCTTGTGCCGGGCAAACTCGATCACGGCCACCTGCATGCCGAGGCAGATGCCCAGGTAGGGAACTCCGTTCTCGCGGGCGTACCGGGCGGCGGTGATTTTTCCCTCGATACCGCGGTTGCCGAAACCGCCGGGGACCAGGATGGCGTCCATTTCCTCCAGGCATTTCACGCCGGACTTCTCGATATTCTCGGAATCGACGTACGTGATGTTGACCCGCGTCTGGGTATGGAGACCGGCGTGTTTCAGCGCCTCGGTCAGGGATTTGTAGGAATCCGCCAGGTCAATGTATTTGCCCACCATGGCGACATTGACCTCCCGCTGCGGATTTTCTATGGCGGCAACCACCCTGTCCCATTCATGCAGATCGGCCGGTGGAATGTCCAGGTTGAGTTTTTTCGCAACGATATCATCCAGTCCCTGTTCGTGCAGGAGGCGCGGTATCTTGTAGAGGTTGTCGACGTCTATGGCGGAGATAATCGCCGACTCATCGACGTTGGTGAACAGCGCCATCTTCCTGCGCTCGCTGTCGGGCAGCGGGGATTCCGTCCTGCAGAGCAGGATATCCGGCTGGATGCCGATGGAGCGCAATTCCTTTACCGAATGCTGCGTGGGCTTGGTCTTGATCTCCCCCACGGCGGCAATGTACGGCACCAGAGTCAGGTGAATAAACAGCGTGCGCTCGCTGCCAAGCTCCACCCTCATCTGGCGGATCGCCTCCAGGAACGGCTGGGATTCGATGTCCCCCACCGTGCCGCCGATTTCCACCATCGCGATCTGGGCATCCCCCGCGCCTTTCACGATGCAGCGCTTGATCTCGTCGGTGATGTGGGGGATCACCTGGACGGTCCCGCCGAGGTAATCACCCCGGCGTTCCTTCTGAATCACGTTAAGGTAAATGCGCCCCGCAGTATAGTTGTTCCGTTTGCCCATGGTCGTCCTGACAAACCGTTCGTAATGACCCAGGTCGAGATCCGTCTCGGCGCCGTCTTCCGTCACGAAAACCTCGCCGTGCTGAAACGGGCTCATGGTTCCCGGATCGACGTTGATGTAGGGGTCGAGTTTCAGCAGCGTGACTTTCAGGCCGCGGGCTTCGAGTATGGCGGCAAGCGAGGCCGAGGCAATGCCCTTCCCGAGTGAAGAAACGACGCCGCCTGTAATGAAAATAAACCGGGTAGTCATGGCCTGAAGATCAGTAAGTGGGGGAGAGGAGTCCCTGGCGATTCATCCGAACCGTTCATACAGGACTCGAGGAGACTCCGGCATTCCATAGAACGGAATAACATCCTACCAGATTACGGTCGCGCACTCCATCTCAACGGAGCCTTGCAACGCCCCGGATCAGGTACAATGGCCCGCTTTTATGACTGCCTCCTGAGCACCCGGCCGCCGATCGTCATGACCTTTCGAGCCGCGCTTTCCGCCGTTTTCGCCGCCCTGATGTTCGCGACCATGGGGGTGGCCGTGCGCTATTCATCGGCCACCCTGCCCAACGAGATGATCGTCTTTCTGAGGAACGGGTTCGGCCTCCTGTTCCTGCTGCCCTGGCTCACCGGCTATGGCATCGGCAACCTGGGAACGGCGAGGCTGCCCGCCCACGTTCTCCGTTCGCTGTCAGGGCTTGCGGCGATGTACTGCTTTTTTTACGCCATTGCCCACCTGCAGCTTGCCGAGGCGGTGCTCCTGAACTATTCCTCGCCCCTCTTTATCGCGTTAATCGCCCTGCTGTGGCTGGGCGAGAGGGCTTCCCTGCCGCTGGTGTCCGCCATTGTCACGGGGTTTATCGGGGTGTGCCTCATTCTCCGGCCGGAGACCGGCCTGTTCAGGGGCGCGGCCTGGGTGGGCCTTTTGTCCGCGGTATTTGCAGCATTTGCCATGGTCACCATACGCAGCCTTTCCACGACAGAACCCGCCATCCGGATCGTATTCTATTTCAGCCTCACGGGTACGCTGGTCTCCGCGATACCGCTGGCGTGGTCCTGGCAGACGCCGTCCTGGCAGGCGCTGATGCTGATGTCCGCCGCCGGGCTGACTGCGACGATCGGCCAGTATTTTCTGACCTTAAGTTACAGCCTGGCACCCGCGGCACGCGTCGGTCCTTATACCTACAGCTCGGTGATCTTCGCGGCGCTGTATGGCTGGATCTTCTGGGAGGAAATGCCGGACAGCCTGACCTTTGCCGGCGCACTCCTGATCATTGCGGCCTGCGTCATGACCCTGCAGCGGCGTTCCCTGCCGCCGCTCACCGAACCGGATTGAGCATCACCGCCGTCGTCGCAATCTCCTCTACCCCTTCGCACGGATAGAGGCAACACCCACGGCCGCCCGTAATTCCGAAAGTTATTTATGGGACAGGATACCAGCCGGCCGCCGGCGTGTTCGGCGTAAGGTATTAGAGAACGTCCGGTTAACACGCTAGAATAGGAAG
>CAZXGW010000010.1:7308-17965 GCA_964640355.1 uncultured Enterobacteriaceae bacterium | reverse complement strand
ACTGGAGGGAGAAGGGGACAGGCGGCTTTTTTACTCCGCAAAAAAGCCGCCTGTCCTTTCTTCAGGCCTGTGCAATCATCATGGCGGGTCAGGCTTTAAGCCGATCGCCGCCGGCAGGGGCGTCGTAATTCTGGGGACAGTGTACTTAATTTCTAAGTAATTTTACTGTCTCTCGAATTACCTCTTTGAATTAAGTTTGCTGTCCCCGGAGTTACGTCGAATATCTTTAAATCATGCTGCCGGGAAATTCTCCGGAAGTCCGTGTGCCGCGGGGGTAGCGGTACTCGAACCTACAGGGATGCATTTACGGCGTGTCTTCGGGAAAATTACCCGGCAGACCGGGACTCAAATGTTATTATGATACAGGATGCTACACGGATCGTTTCAGCCGCTGCCTGTCCCAGTAAATTTCCCTGCCCCGCTTGCGCAGGTTGAGGATCCGCGCAAACACGAATAGCAGGTCCGACAGGCGGTTGACGTAGATCAGCGTATTCGGATTCACGTATTCGGATCGGCCGAGTTTAACGATGTGCCGCTCGGCCCGCCGGCACACGGACCGTGCCAGATGGCAGATGGCTGCCGGGAGGATTCCTCCCGGCAGGATGAATTCCTTCAGCGGTTTCAGATCCGTATTGTAATTATCGATAAGTTCCTCGAGGCGACGAACGTGAGTCATATCGATCACGGCGTTGCCGGGAACGGACAGCTCCGCGCCGATATCGAATAACCGGTGCTGGATGTTCAGGAGATAGCCGGCCATATCATCAGGCAGGTTGCTCGCCGTCAGCACGCCGAGGAGGCTGTTCAGTTCATCGATATCGCCGATGACCGTAAGCCGCGGGCTGTCCTTGTCCGTGCGCCGGCCGTTGCCGAGGGACGTCGTGCCGTCATCGCCGGTGCGGGTGTAGACTTTCGTGATGCGATGCCCCATGCGTGAGTCGTGTAGCGGCGGGGATTGGCAGAAACGTCCGGAAGCGGGGAAAGCGCCGTCACAGATCAGGCAACCCGGCTGTCCCGGAGACGCGGAACACCGGCCCTGACCCCTTCATAAATGCCAAACAGGATAGTCACGTAGAACACGTCGCCGAACAGGGTATTGCCGAAAAACGGCAGGGCCATCGCGTAGCATTGCCAGAGGCCCACCCATGACAGCGGGTAGTATTGTCCCGCCAGCCACACGCCAAGATTGGAGACAAGGAAGAACAACACGGCAGACAGGAAGGCGGCGCAACCTATCCGGAGGACATTGCGCCTGGCAGACAAGAGCACGTGTCCAAGCAGGGCGCAGGCGGTGAACGCCAGGTAGACGAACAGCATGGCCACCGGGTGATAGAAACCGATAAACACGTCGCTGACGAGGAGAGCCGCGACGGGGACCAGCCAGTACCGGCGCAGGCCGAGATACGAACCGGCGAAAAGACCCAGGGCGCCAACGGGCGTAAAGTTTGACGGGTGCGGCAGCAGGCGTGCCGCCGAAACCAGTACGATCAGGATCAGGCAGAGCCAGAGTCCGATTTCAGCAGTTTTCCTGTTTTGCACGGTCATGTAGGCCTCCCGGCGGGATTTTAACCTATCCCGGTGCGGTATGTTAGCCGTTAAAGCGCAGGGAAAGCCCGCGTTCAGTGAAATTCATACGCCAATGTGATCAGGAAATTCCGTTCCGGTGCCGGAAAATACGCCGTCTCCGGCCGGAACAGCGGCGGGCGGAAACCGATCTGCGCGCTGTCACGGTACTCCTTGTCGAGCAGGTTATTGATCCGCAATCCCGCTGACAGGGGGCCGCGTTGGTAATCGATCACCAGGTTTCCGATCACGTAACCGGGCAACGGCGGGTTGGCGTTGAAAAAATCTCCGGTTGCCGTGCGTTCGCCGATGCCGAGTATCTCCAGTTGTCCGCGCCAGCGTTCCGACAAGCGGTAACCGGCCGTGATGCGGGCCGTGTGCCGGGCGACAAAGGGGATGGGGAGACCTTCGAGGGGACCACTCTCGATTTCCGCGTCGACGAATCCGTAATTCATCCCGAGGTCGAGGCCGGCAACGGGTGCATAAGCGACATCGATGATGAAGCCGTTGCGTTCCGTGTCCCCGATATTGGTGTTGATGAACAACAGCGGATCAAAATCGATTTCATCCTCGAGATCCAGGCGATAGGCCGCGAGCTGGATTGCGGCGCGCTCGCTTGACCAGTCCATCCCGAGCTCAAGGGAACGGCCGGTCTGCGTGTCCGGGATGACGCCGCCGAAGCTGGCGCTGGTGTATTCGTCCGCCAGCACGAACCGGTAATTGCTGTCGATCCTCGCGAACAGGCGCCAGTCCGGGGTAATCCGGAAGGACAGGCCGGCCTCATAGGCGCCGACATCATCGTCGATCTCCGTACCCGGCGGCAGCAAGGCACCGAGAATATCATTGTTCACGAAAGCATAGCGCGCGCCCACCGTCAGCGACCAGCGCGCCGTCAGGGGGAAAACGCCCTGGCCGTAGACGGCATATTGCGACTGATCGTTATCGATCGCCCCCAGCACCGAACTCAGGAAAAATTCCGTCAGGTAAACGTCTGCGCCCACCGTGATCAACGCCGGGCCGTACGCGGTCGCCACCGCGCCGGTTAGGCGCGGGGTGAATTCCCTGTGATCCCGCTTCGTCAGAAACGGACCGCCAACACCGCCGACGCTGAGCAGGCCGTCGCTCTCCGCTGACCTGTAGGTGTATTCACCCTGCAGGTCCCAGTCGGGCCGGACGTTATGCAGGAACCCCAGGCGGATATTGCGCGTGTCCGTATTGACGAGGTCATCCGGGTTGAATGCCTGGCGCCGGTCCGCCTTGAGCTGGTCGATGAACAGCGCCCCCGGCGTCTCCAGTGACTCGTTGATGTCCTGTAACTCGACAAACACCCGCCCGGACGGGTATTCGAAATCCGCCAGGCCAGACAGATTCGTGTAATCCAGTTCGTTGTTATCTCGGTAGTTGTCCGATTTACGCTTTTCACCGGTGAGGCGATAACCTGCGCCGCCGGCGTGGCGGCCGGACAGATCCAGTGTGGCCGAACGTCGGTCATAACTGCCGTAAACCAGGGCGGCGTCCGCATGAAACGCTTCGGGGCGGCGGGTAATGATGTTGATGACGCCGCCGACGGCCTGATCGCCGAACAGGACGCCGGCGCTGCCGCGCACAATCTCGATGCGCTCGATGTCTTTCAGGGACACGCTGTTGAGATCGGGCCCGCCCAGGTCGCTGTTGTTCAGACGGCGGCCATCGACCAGGATCAACGTGTTCGCCTGTGCGTTTCCGCCGAAACCGCGCAGACTGATCATCGCCCGGCTGCCGTCACCGAAGAGATCGGCGACCTGGATGCCGCCCTGGTTTCTCAGTACCTCGACGATATGGGTTGCACCGCCTTGTTCAATGTCGTCCCGCGTGATGATTTTTATGCTGCTGGAGGTGGCTATGGCGTCCCTTTCGGAACGCGTGGCGCTGACCACCAGCGTTTCCAGGGGTTCGATCGTTTCCGCCCCGACAGTAAAGATCAGAAAACAGCCTGCCCACAGGAGGCTGGCAAGGAGTGTGTTTTTCATCGGCTTCCACCCGCGCTGTGATGAAATATCCGGCATCGCGGCGGAGGAAGACCGGTGAGGACATCAAGAGAAAGGCCGGTGTATCTTCGCCTGTATCGCCCGCCGCGATGCGGTTGTCTGCTCCGGGTCGGTCTCCGGGCTCGCGAGTGATATCGGCTGATATCCGTGGCAACCGCCTTCCCATGGGGTACACAGTGGCGTGATGGTTGCCTTGCGTTCGCTTACCGTTGCGGGGGCAGCGCCGGCATTGGCGGTTTGATACAAACCCGCCGCACCGGCTTCCCGTTTAACCCGTTAGTCGAATGACGTCCGGGCACCTGAAGCGTTATCGCCCCGGATTATACATAAAGAAGGGGTCAGAGTCATTTTTAAGGGGTCAGACCCCTTTATTGATTACCGGTTGTCGCCCGCACCTTTCTTTACTACCTTGTCCGAATGCGAACGATCCTGCTGTTCCTGTTCTATATTGCGCTGGTGCTTGTCGCCGGGGCCCTGCTGTCTGTGCCGCTGTATAGCCTGGCCCAACCCCTGCTGGAACTCCCTTTTCACAAGTGGATAGGCCGCGTCACCCTGGCTTGTGGCCTGGTGGCCGTTTTTCTGCATCTCGGCCTGAGCCGACAGCTCAACCCGGAAACCGCCGGGTTTGCGGTCAACCGGTGCTCATACCGCCTGGAAATAGTGAAAAGCGCCCTCGCCGGCATCGCCATCATGCTCGTGCTGGAGGCGCTGCTGCTCGGACTCGATATTCACCGTTTCGAACTGTATTTCGATACCGCCCTGCCGAGCATCGTCATCGTGGTAATCAAGGCAATCGTCACCGGCGTGGTGGTGGGCCTTTTGGAAGAAACACTGTTCCGCGGCGCCCTGCTGGGCGGATTGCTCAAAAAAGTAAATGCCGTACCCGCCGTGATATTCAGCAGCGCCGTTTATTCCGCGGCCCATTTTCTGAAATACCGCCCCTTGCCGGAGGATGCCGGAATTCGCTGGCATACCGGCCTCGAAATGCTCCCGGAAGCCCTGTCCCGATTCGGCAATCCTTCTAACCTGGATATGTTTCTGGCACTTTTTGCCTTTGGCGTGCTGCTGGCGCTGGTCCGCCTCGAACAGGGCAACATCTTCCGGTGCATCGGCCTGCATGCCGGGGTCGTGGCGGCGATAAAGCTGATCAATTACACCACCGATTACGCCCCCGGCGCCCGCCTGGGTTTCCTCGTGAATGAATATGACCACATGCTCGGCTACCTGGCGCTGGTCCTCCTGTCGGTAATCATTTTTATTTATTATCGTTTCCTGTATAAAAGGCGCGTACCGGGCTAGTGTGCTCAACAGTATTGGCGCCCGGGGCGATTCCCTGCAAGGGACGCGCCTGCCGGTAAAGCCGCGCTGCCTCATCTCCTGGCGCCGCAGTGCGGGCATATTTGGAAATCTCCGGCAGGCGTTTAGAATACACTCCTTTTTTGCCCTGTCTCCAACTGAATAAGGATCCGGTCATGGCTGAATACGCAAAACTCATCCTTGAAGGCAAGGAATACGAATTACCCATCATCGTCGGGACCGAGGGCGAGAAGGCCATCGATATCACCCGGTTACGGGCGGATACCGGTTATATCACGCTCGATTCCGGTTACATGAACACCGGCTCCACCAGAAGCGCAATCACATTCCTTGACGGTGAAAAGGGGATCCTCCGGTATCGCGGCATCCCGATCGAGGAGCTGGCGGAAAAGTCCACGTTCGTGGAAACCAGCTATCTCCTCATCTACGGCGAGCTGCCGACCAGGCAGCAGCTCGATCATTATTCGATGCTGCTGACCAACCACAGCATGATCCACGAGGACATGAAAAATTTTTTCGACAATTATCCGCCCACGGCACATCCCATGGCGATACTGGCCTCGATGGTAAACTCGCTGTCGGCGTATTACCCCGAATCGCTGAACGTGTTTGAAAACATGGAGGTCCAGGCTACGCGCCTGCTGTCCAAGCTGCGCACCATCGCCGCCTTCAGTTACAAGAAGAGCATCGGCCGGCCGATGATGTACCCCCTCGATCACCTGAGTTACTGCGCCAATTTCCTGCAAATGATGTTCGCCACGCCCACCAGCCCCTACGAGGTCGACCCGGACATGGTGCGGGCGCTGAATATTCTCCTGATCCTGCACGCCGACCATGAGCAGAACTGTTCCGCCTCGACCGTCAGACTGGTCGGTTCCAGCATGTCGAACCTGTATGCCTCGATCAGCGCCGGCATCGGCGCCCTGTCCGGGCCCTTGCACGGCGGCGCCAATGAAGCGGTGATCGCCATGCTGCAGGAAATCCTTGACAACAAAATCAGCTGCAGGGATTACGTCGCCCGGGTCAAGGACAACAAGGCGTACACGCGGTTGATGGGGTTCGGGCACCGCGTATACAAGAATTACGATCCGCGCGCCAAGATACTCAAGAAAATGGCCGACCTTATTCTCAACAGGCGGGGCATGAAGGATCCCATGCTGGAGCTGGCCATGGAGCTCGAAGAAACCGCCCTGTCGGATGATTTCTTCATCGAGCGCAAGCTTTACCCCAACGTCGATTTCTACAGCGGCCTGCTGTACAAGGCGATGAACATCCCGATAAACATGTTCACGGTCATGTTCGCCATCGGCCGACTGCCCGGCTGGATCGCGCAATGGAAAGAGATGATGGAAGACCCTGACCGCAAGATCGGCCGGCCGCGCCAGATTTACATCGGGCCTACCGTACGCCCGTACGTCCCCATCGAAAAACGCGGCTGATCAGATTGGCCGCCCCTGCCCCGCCGGGGGTACAATGCGAAGTTTATTTTAATAACTACGCTGCCAGGACCCCCCGTGGACAAACCGGTCACCTCACCGCAACGCATCGCCCTGCTCGGTGATCTGCTCAAGGAGCGGATACTGCTGCTCGACGGGGCCATGGGCACCATGATCCAGTCCTACCGGCTCGGGGAACAGGATTACCGCGGTGAACGTTTTGCGCATCATCCCTCTGACCTGAAGGGCAACAACGATCTGCTTTCCATCACACGGCCGGACGTCATCCGGGCTATCCACGTGGCCTACCTCGAGGCGGGGGCGGACATCATCGAGACCAACACTTTCAATTCCACGGCCGTCTCCATGGCGGATTACGGTCTGGAGAACCTGGTATATGAACTGAACAGGGCGGGGGCTGCGCTTGCCCGTGAATGTGCCGATGAGTTTTCGGCAAGGCAACCGGACAAGCCACGGTTTGTCGCGGGCGTACTCGGCCCGACCAACCGCACGGCCTCCATTTCCCCGGACGTCAACAACCCCGGCTTCCGCAACATCACCTTTCAGCACCTGGTCGAGGCCTATGCCGAGGCGATCGACGGTCTCGTCGACGGCGGCGTGGACCTGCTGCTGGTGGAAACCATATTCGACACCCTGAACGCCAAGGCCGCACTGTTCGCCATCGACCGGTATTTCGAGGAACATGGCTGCCGGTTGCCGATCATGATCTCGGGCACGATCACAGACGCCTCGGGCCGGACGCTTACCGGCCAGACTACCGAGGCCTTCTGGAATTCGGTGCGACATGCCAATCCCTTGACCATTGGGTTAAATTGTGCCTTGGGTGCCAAGGACTTGCGCCAATATATTGAAGAACTTTCTAGGATTGCGCAGACCTATGTCAGCGCCCATCCGAATGCCGGGTTGCCCAACGCCTTTGGTGAATACGAGGAGTCACCGGCGTACATGGCAGGCCTGCTCGAAGAATTCGCCCGCAGCGGTTTTCTCAATATCGTCGGCGGCTGTTGCGGCACCACCCCCGAGCATATCCGGGCGATTGGCGAGGCGGTCGGCAAACTGCCGCCGAGGCAGATCCCCCGGATCCCGCGCCATTGCCGCCTGAGCGGCCTCGAACCCCTGTCCATAACACCGCAGACCGGGTTTATCACCATCGGGGAGCGCACCAACGTTGCCGGTTCGCCGCTATTTCTGAAACTGATCAGGGAAAACGACCTGGAAGGTGCGCTCGAGATCGCCCGCCAGCAGGTGGAAAACGGCGCCCAGATCATCGACGTGTGCATGGACGAGGCCATGCTGGATTCCGAGCAGTTGATGCGCGATTTCCTGAATCTCGTGGCCTCGGAGCCCGACATCTGCCGCGTACCGGTCATGATCGATTCATCCCGCTGGCCGGTCATCGAGGCGGGTCTCCGCTGCGTGCAGGGCAAGGGGATCGTGAATTCCATCAGCCTCAAGGAGGGTGAAGAGAAATTCCTTGAGCATGCCAGGCTCGCCAGGCGTTACGGCGCCGCGATGGTGGTCATGGCGTTTGACGAACGGGGCCAGGCCGATACGACCGAACGGCGCATGGAAGTCTGCCAGCGTTCCTATGACCTGCTCACGCAAAAGGCGGGCGTTGCGCCGGAAGACATCATCTTCGATCCGAACATACTGACCGTGGCCACCGGCATTGAGGAACATAACAACTATGCCGTCTCCTATTTCGAGGCGACGCGGCTGATCAAGGAGCGCCTGCCCCATGCCCTGGTGAGCGGCGGACTGAGCAACGTCTCGTTTTCGTTCCGCGGCAACAATCCGGTGCGCGAGGCGATGCACGCGGCCTTTCTCTACCATGCCATCCAGGCCGGCATGGATATGGCGATCATCAACGCCGGCCAACTCGGCATTTATGACGAGATCCCGAATGACCTGCTCGAGTTGATTGAAGACGTACTGTTGAACCGCCGGCCGGACGCCACGGATCGGCTGGTGGAATTCGCGGAAACCGTCAAGGGGGGCGAGACGCAGGAGAAAAAGGCCGAACTCGAATGGCGCAAGGGCGGCGTGCAGGAACGCCTGATCCACGCCCTCGTCAAGGGCATCGCGGATTACATCGAGGAAGATACCGAAGAGGCGCGCCTGCAGTATGACAGGCCGCTGCAGGTCATCGAAGGACCACTGATGGACGGAATGAACGTCGTCGGCGACCTGTTCGGTTCCGGCAAGATGTTCCTGCCGCAGGTAGTTAAAAGCGCGCGCGTCATGAAAAAGGCCGTGGCCTGGCTCATCCCGTTTATCGAAAGGGAAAAGGAGCAAGGAGGCGAATCCAGCGCCAAGGGCAGAATCGTCATGGCGACGGTCAAGGGAGACGTGCACGATATCGGCAAGAACATCGTAGGCATCGTCCTGCAATGCAATAACATCGACGTTATCGATCTCGGCGTCATGGTACCCTGCGAAAAGATCCTGCAGACGGCGAAAGAAAACAGCGCCGATCTCATAGGTCTCTCCGGACTGATCACGCCCTCTCTCGACGAAATGGTGCACGTCGCCAGCGAGATGCAGCGCCAGGGGTTTGATCTGCCGCTCTTGATCGGTGGCGCCACGACATCGCGTTCACACACCGCCGTAAAGATTGCTCCGCAATACCGGCATCCCGTGGTGCACGTCAAGGACGCCTCGCGCGCAGTGGGCGTCGCGCAGAATCTGACCAGCGCCAGGCTGAAAGGGGATTTCGTGAAGAAAATCGGGGAAGAGTACGCGACCTTGCGCGAGCGCCACAAGGGCCGTCAGGCACGGATTTCCTGGCTGACGCTGCCGCAGGCCCGGGCCAACCGTGCTGCCCTCGACTGGAACAGCTATACACCGCCCACGCCCCTCCAGGCCGGTGTTACCGTGCTTGGCGATTATCCCCTGGAGGAGCTGGCCGAATTTATCGACTGGACACCATTTTTCACCGTCTGGGAACTGGCCGGAAAGTTCCCGCGCATCCTCGGGGATGCGACCGTCGGCAGGGAAGCGAGGCGATTGTATGAAGACGCGCAAGACATGCTGTCAAGGATCGTCGGAGAAAAATGGTTTGCCGCCAACGGCGTCCTCGGGCTCTTTCCTGCAAATTCCATCGGCCATGATGACATCGAGGTCTATACCAATGACAGGCGCGACGGAATCCTCGCGACGCTGCACACGCTCCGCCAGCAGACACAGAAACCGCCGGGACAGCCGAATTTCGCTCTAGCTGATTTCATTGCGCCGAAGTCGTCCGGCGCAAGGGATTACATCGGCGCCTTCGCGGTGGCCACGGGTTTCGACATGGACGATCGCATCCGGCATTTCGAAAACCGGCACGATGACTACAGCGCGATCATGCTGAAGGCGCTGGCGGACCGGATGGCCGAGGCCTTCGCCGAACGCCTGCACCAGCGCGTGCGCAAGGAATTCTGGGGCTATGCCCCGGACGAGGCGCTCGATAACGCCGGGCTGATCGCGGAAAAATACCGGGGCATCCGGCCTGCACCCGGTTACCCCGCCTGCCCGGACCACACCGAAAAATGGTTGATCTGGGATCTGCTGGACGTCGAAACCAACACGGGGATCAGGCTGACGGAAAGCCTGGCCATGTGGCCTCCGGCCGCGGTCAGTGGACTGTACTTTTCCCATCCCGAGTCGCGTTATTTCGCGGTCGGCAAGATCAACCGCGACCAGTCGCAGGATTACGCCCACCGCAAGGGGATGGAACTGCACCGGATGGAAAAATGGCTGTCGCCGAATCTCGGTTACGATCCCGAGGAAGTGAACTGATTTCCCAGAGTCAGGGTTTTGTATGATTTACGGGGATCGTTTCAATTTTCGATGCCCAGGAACCGCCCCGGTTTCCTCCGGGAACCAGAGTGGTGTCCCGCGACTATCGTTCATTAATTGTGCTGGCGCTCTTACCGCCTGTCCGTCACTGGGTGGACATCGCGCGTCTGATTCCGTACGATGACTCTGAATCAATACCATCAATGCAAAAGGATTAAAACGCCAAGACAGGTGAACTCAATGAAAAGTATTTTAAACATTACCCTTTTGAGTTGCGCACTGGCGCTTTCAGGCTGCGGTGACGACCAGCCCGGCCAGGCAACAGCACCAGCGACATCGCCATCCCCGGCAGAGGCGCCAAAACAGGCTGCCAAAACCGAAAAACCGCAGTGGGCGGTACTCGAACAGAACGTGTATCATTATCCTGAATAACGATCAGGGGATCGCACTCGAGAGTCAAGCCTTATCAGGGGAAACCGGCCACGACGTGCCCCGGCTCATCCGTCACCAGGC
>CAZXGW010000010.1:0-7208 GCA_964640355.1 uncultured Enterobacteriaceae bacterium | reverse complement strand
GCTGCGCAACCAGAACGGCTTCAAGGCTCGAGTTGACGCGGTAGTTCCTGTACGGTGCGAAACCGGTCAACAAAATTCGGGTACTCATAACGATCGTTCCCTGCAAGGCCTGGCCTTTATCGCTGATGCCAACATACCGGATTTGCTAGAATCGGGAAACATGGCCAGGACCATCATCACGATCTCCAGCCTCCTGCTCGGGATCGGCATCCTGCTGGGGGGCAACGGCCTGCAGGGAACGCTACTCGCTCTCAGGGGCGTCGAGGAAAATTTTTCCGAAAGCTCCATCGGCATCATCATGTCGATGTACTTCGCGGGTTTCATCGTTGGCACGTTTCTCTGTCCCAGGATCATCCAGCGGGTGCGGCACATCCGCACCTTTTCCATCATGGCGGCCATGTGCGCCGGTTCCATCGTCCTGGCGGGTCTCTGGGTGGATCCCTGGATCTGGGGGGCGCTGCGTTTCATCCTCGGCCTGTGCATAGTCGGCATCTTCATGGTCACCGAAAGCTGGCTGAACACCCAGGCCAACAACGCCAACCGCGGGCGGGTATTCGGTTTTTATATCCTGGTGAACCTGGCATTTCTGGCGGGGGGACAGTTCCTGATCCTGGCGGGCGACATACGCTCCATGGATTTATTTGCGATTGCCGCGGCACTCTACAGTATCAGCCTCATCCCGATAGCACTGACCCGAGTCCCTGAGCCGCCGCCGATCACCCTCATCAGACTCGACCTGCGGAACCTGTATCGCGTTTCCTCGCTGGGATTCATGGGCAGCCTCATCTCCGGACTGTTGAACAGCCTGTTCTGGTCACTGGGGCCGCTGTTTGCACGGCTGGAAAATCTGTCAGAATTCGGCATTGCCCTGTTCATGAGCGCAGCCATCCTGGGCGGTATCCTGCTGCAGTGGCCCATCGGCTACTGGTCTGACCGGACGGACCGCAGGGGCGCCATCATGCTGATCAGTTTTGTCAGCGTGGTGGCTTCCCTGCTGGTGATATTCGTCCCGGCACGCATGTACCTCCTGCTTGCCGCCTGCATGTTTGTTTACGGCGGCATGATGTTCTCGATTTATCCCCTCAGCGTGGCGCATACCAATGACCACCCGGAAGCCGGAGACCGCGTCGCCATCACATCCAACCTGCTGTTCGTCTATGGGCTGGGATCGGTGCTGGGACCGGCGGTCGGCGGCCTGTTGATGGCGCTGTTCGGCCGCTACAGTCTGTTTGGCCTGTTCATGGCCGGTGGCGCGTTTCTGGGATGTTATGCCTGGTACTGGCGGCAGCATGGCATTGTCATTGCGGAACAGGACAAAACGCGCTTCGCGCCCTATCTGCGCACCACGCAGGCCGCCGTTGACCTCGAGACCATGCACGAGGAGACAGATCGAGAGGCCGGCGGCCAGTAAGCGCCCGCAGCCCGGTCTGATGACCGCAGTGCCGGCCATCACCCCGTGCGGCGCGGCAAACCGTTATACAATAAACCCGATGGCGGAACGGTATTCTCTGATGATCCACGGCGGCGCAGGCGAGCTTGACCGCGTCAGAAACGGACTGAAGGTCAGGCCTTACCTGAATGCCTTGCGGCGCATCCTTGTACGCGGCAAAAGCATATTGAAGGAAGGCGGGACGGCGCTGGATACGGTGGAAACCTGCGTTGCGATGCTGGAGGATGATCCCCTGTTCAATGCCGGCCGCGGCTCCGTCCTCAACGCCGCGGGCAAGGTGGAAATGGACGCCGCCATCATGGATGGCCGCAATCTCGGGGCCGGCGCGGTTGCCGCCGTGAGCGGTATAGCCAACCCCGTAAAACTTGCGCGCCGGGTTCTTGCCTGCAGTGAACACGTGCTGCTCGCCGGGGCGGGCGCCCTGGCGTTTGCCTCGGAACAGGGCATTGCGACGGTCGCCGACGATGACTTGGTGACGGAATTCAGGCGCAAGCAGCACGAGAAGGCGTGCAAGGCCGGTCACGTGACCCTGGTACAGGACCCGCCCGTCCCGGAACACCGGCACGGCACCGTCGGCGCCGTCGCCCGCGACAGCGAGGGAAACCTTGCCGCGGCGACTTCGACGGGCGGGCTGGTCAACAAGCGTCGGGGACGGATTGGCGACTCTCCCATCATCGGCGCGGGCGTATACGCGGATAATCACAGCTGCGCGATATCCGCTACGGGTTATGGAGAAGAAATCATGCGCGCCGTGCTGGCCAAGCACATTGCCAGCCTGGTTGAATTTCGTAACCTGGATATCTACGCGGCGGCCAGGGACGGAATGACGTATTTCGCCAACCGGGTGCAGGGCCGCGGCGGCGTGATCGCAATCGATAGGCAGGGGCGCTGCGCCAGCGGCTTTACCACGAAAACCATGATCCACGGCTGGCTGGAACTTGGCGGCAGGATCGCTGTCACGATCAGGCGTCAGGCCGGGAACACCTCCTTGTAAGACCCCAGCACCCAGGCAGCGACACACCCGCAGGATTGTCCTGGCGGTATTCGTTGAATTCCGGGGATGGCGGCTGATATCCTTGTTCAAAACCGCCCCGGCAGCAAAAACGCGCGGGCTGTCACAGGTTCACCGCCGAAGGAGTCTCGAACAATGAAACATACAGCACTCGTCACGATTTGTACCGCATTATCCCTGGTATCAACGGCCGCGCCGGCGGGCCATCGTCATGGCGGCCACGGCGGGCTGCACGCCTGCCTTGAGGCAGCTTCCGCCATCAAGGAGGGGTATTACGCCAAACTCGAATATCTCACCCTGACAGAACGCGGCGTCCGAACTTATGAAATCGAGATCCATGACCGGGACGGCGTGGAATGGGAACTGATGTGTGACATCGGGACCGGAACGATCTATGAAATAGAACGCGAAGTCGCATCTGCCTCCGACCCCCTGTTCAAAAAGCGCATGAAAGTCGATGAAGCCACCGCCGGCAGGACCGCGCTCGAACTTTATCCGGGGAAAATAGTACACACGGAATATGAAATCGAAGCCGATGGCGCGGCCACCTACGAATTTGACATCGCCGACCGGCCGGGCACGACCTACAAGGTGGAAGTGGATGCCACCACCGGCGAGATCGTTGAAGTATCCATCGAGAGATGGGACATCGGCCGGGAAGCGCATGAATAGGCCCGGTCGCCCCACCGGTCAAATTCCTGTTGCCGCCGAGTCCCGTGTGGAGTGGATCAATGGATGTGAAAGGCCGTTGCCTGAGCGCCGAAACACTGCTGCTGCTCGGTCTGTGCCTGCCCGTAGCCGCGGGCGCCGGTGAATGGTTCAGGGATCCTGATACCGGCTGCGCCGTCTGGGGCGAACATCCGCAACCCCTCGTGACCGTTCACTGGTCCGGAGACTGTGTCGACGGCAAGGCCTCGGGCAAGGGTCTCATGGAGGTTATCATCGACGGCATCCCCTTCAGTCAATATGAAGGGGAATACCGGGCGGGAAAGGCGGAAGGATACGGCATACTGATCTCGCCGGACCAGTCCCGTTACGAGGGGGAATTCCGGGACAACATCATGCACGGCCGCGGTGTGCTGATATCGAGTGACGGCCAGCGCCTGGAAGGCACCTTTCACAAAGGCCTGCCCCACGGCAAAATGATACTCACCCGCCCCGACAGTACCTCCAGGGAATTGGAATTCGAATACGGCAGAAGAACCAGATAGGGTGACGGGAGGACGGCCTCCGGCGCTGGCCCTGTAATCGTGTTGCCTGTGGCAGTCCCCTCATTCCGACGGATCGACGGCCGGCTTTCCGGGCTATGGAACTCAACGACCGGCGGTTTGTCTGTATGTGTGATAGCATCATGCTGAATCAGTGATCATGACCACCAGAATTCTCATACCGACGGCCCTTCTTGCGCTCGTGGCCGGCGCACTCATCCTGGGCGGCAGGGTGGCCGGAGAACCGGCCCGGCCGGCGGCACAGCCGACTGCTACCGGTCATGATAGCGTCTATACCGCCTGGCTCGCGGCGCACACGGACTTTGTCAAACCCCCGGATGAACTACTGAAGAAGACGCTGACCCGGTTGCAATATAACGTCACCCAGAAAGATGACACGGAACGTCCGTTCAGGAACGAGTATTGGGACAACAAGCGCGGGGGCCTGTACGTGGATATCGTTTCCGGAGAGCCGTTGTTCAGCTCCACCGACAAGTATGACTCGGGAACGGGATGGCCGAGTTTCACCCGGCCCGTCGTGCCGGACGCCGTAAGTTATCACGAAGACCGTTCCCTGTTTTTCTCCAGGACGGAATTGCGCAGCCGCCTCGCGGATTCGCATCTCGGCCACGTCTTCACTGACGGCCCCGCCCCCGCCGGGCTCCGTTACTGCATCAACTCCGCCGCCCTGCGATTTGTGCCGAAGGAAGATCTGGCCCGGGAAGGTTACGGGGACTTCCTTGGCCTGTTCGAAGCGTCTCCCGTCACGCTGAATTCCGAGTAAAAACGACAGCACCACAGGGAGCGGCTCCTGCATAAAACGCCCTCCCCGCCGTGCTGCCCGATCCTGCGTACACAGGCGCGTTTTTTTACGGGTCCCCGTGCATCCGACCGCGCACGAGGGAGAAGACTATCCCCGGGACGCACAGGAACGCGGCCAGCGTAAAGGCAATCTGTATGGCCTGCAACAGGCTCGGATAAACCGGGGGCCGTATCTCCACCTGCCCGATGATCAGGGCAAAGACCAGGGTGACCAGCGCCATGCTGCTCATCTGTCCGAGCAGCCGCATGGTGGCAAGCGAGCCCGTGGCGCTGCCGTAATAGCGTTTCTCAACGGCGCCCAGGATGGCGTTGGCATTGGGCGAGGAAAACAGGCTGAAACCCAGGCCGGTTATCAACAACGCGCCGACGATATAGGGCATGGAACTGGCGCTGTCGAGCCGGGCCAGCAGGATCAACCCGGCGGTGGTGATCGCCATCCCGGCAGAGGCAATCAGGCGCGGTTCGATGCGGTCCGAAAGCTTACCGGCGAACGGCGACAGGATCGCCATTGCCAGCGGCTGGGTCATCATGATCATGCCGGCCTGGCTGGCCGTGACGCCTTTCAGATACTGCAGGTACAGGCTGATCAGGACCACGTTGGCGAAGATAGCCGTATAGATGATATAGGCGGCCAGGCACGACAGCGAAAACACCCGGTTGCTGTAAAACAGGCTGACGTCAAACAGGGGATGGTGGGCGCGGCGCGCCATGCGGATAAACAGCCACAGGCCGACCGCGCTCGCGGCGAGCGCCAGGAAACCGGCGATCCGCGGCAGGAGGGAAACACCGGTACACACGGCGGCGACGGTAATCCCGTAAACCGCCGCCCCCGCGAAATCAAAACTGCCGCGCTCGTCCGCCGCCCATTCCCCCGGCACCTTCAGCAGCCCGATCAGCAACACGATGGCGGCCAGCGGCACGTGAAAGATAAACGCCGAACGCCAGCCGAAGTGGTCGATGAGTAAACCGCCGATCACCGGGCCGCCGGTCAGGCCCAGGTAAACCATGGACACCGTGAGGCCGATGGCATGGCCCCGCCTGGCCGGCGGGAAGACCGAGGACACGATCGCCATTTGCGTGGCGTAAAGCATGGCGGCGCTCATGCCCTGCAGGAATCGCGCGCCTATCAGCCATTCACCGCCGGTGGCGGCGGCGGCAATCAGTGACGTGACAATAACGCCCGTGGTGCCCGCGAGAAAAACCCGCTTCCTCCCGTACATGTCGGCGAGGCGGCCGAAGGCCAGGACAAACATCGCGCTGGCCATGAGGTAGACCATCGGCACCCAGCTCAGCCTTACCGCATCCAGCTTCAGGTCGAACGCAATCGCAGGCAGCGCGACGTTGACGGCGGAAAGCATCAACGGCGTGGTAAACGCGTTCAGCAGCACCATGACCAGGGCGGCGCGCTGCAGGGCCGCCTGCGGGCCGGTATCGATTGCCATAAAAAAGACGGATGATCGTTTTATTCTTGTCGTGCGCGACATGATATAACAAGGTGTACCCACTGATCAGGACCCTGTCCAATTGTCGCTGTGGCGGCGGGGTGGCGCTGATGAATTCAATCCGGATAACCGATAAAATTTCACTCCGCCCGGCTTGACGGGCATCACGTGACAAACCGATGAAACATGTCTTCATGATGGGGGCGCTGCGCCGCCTGCAGGCAAGCCAGGCCCCCGGCCAGTTGCCGGATTCCCTGGTGGCGTTCGGGATCAAGGGCAGGAGGGCCGGCGGGCTGAGACGCCTGTTCATGAGCCATCCGCCCCTGGAAGAACGCATCGCCGCCCTGGAAGGGGCGTATACCTGATCTCACGCCGGCTTGCCGCAACCCGCCACAGCACACGTGCCTGCAGGCTCCGGGATTGAAATCCTGATAGAGAACCTGCACAAGTCGTTCGATGACAACAAGGTTCTGCGGGGGGTCAATCTCAGGATTCACACCGCGGAACTGGTTGCCATCGTCGGCGGTTCCGGCTGCGGCAAGTCGGTCCTGCTGAACACGATACTTGGCCAGTATGCACTCGACAAAGGCAGGATCCTGGTCCTCGATCGTTCCGGCGGAAACGGGAATCTCAGGGACCTTTCCGAATACAGCAATTTTGAACTGGACAATATCCACCGGCACTGGGGCGTCGTCTTTCAGCGCAACGCGCTTTTTTCCGGCACCGTTTACGACAACATTGCCCTGTGGCTGCGTGAAGTCAAGGGGCTGGATGAAAGCGGTATATTGCCCATCGCCAAACGCGCATTGCTCGCCGTGAGGCTGCCCGCCGATGCCGACTTCCTGGACAATGACCAGTCAGAACTGTCGGGCGGCATGGCAAAACGGCTCGCCATAGCGCGGGCACTGGCCATGGACCCTCACATCATCTTTTACGATGAACCGACGACGGGCCTGGATCCGAAGAGTTCAGAGCAGATACACAACCTGATCTTCAATACCCATCACACGCCGCACGCCGACGGCTCCAGGATCACGTCATTCATAATCACGCATGACAAGGATCTCCTGAACAGACTGAGACCGAGGACCGTCATGCTGCACGAGGGCAAGGTGCATTTCGACGGGCCGTTTGACGAGTTCGAGGTCTCCAAATCCGAGGTCATACGGCCCTACTTCGACATCATGCCGGTCCTGCATCACCGCCAGCTTGATGAAGCGCCGCAGCCACCCGGCGGGTCGCGGAAGGGCCTCGTTATGTCAAGGGAATGAACG
>CAZXGW010000009.1:15895-18707 GCA_964640355.1 uncultured Enterobacteriaceae bacterium | reverse complement strand
GGGGTACGACTGTCACGCCCTGATCTTCAGCTACGGCCAGCGGCACGCGGCGGAACTTGCCGCGGCCAGGCGTGTCGTTGACCACTACCGGCTCAAATCCCACCGCATCATCCCGCTCGATCTGAAACAGTTCGGCGGATCCGCCCTCACCGACGAACGGCTGTCCGTCCCCGAGCAGCGCACCGAGGGCATACCGCTCACCTATGTGCCGGCGCGGAACACGATCTTCCTGTCCTACGCGCTGGCCTGGGCGGAGGTGCTGGAAGTGGATGATATTTTCACCGGCATGAACGCCGTGGACTATTCCGGTTATCCCGACTGCCGGCCGGAATACGTGAAGGCCTTTGAAGCGATGGCCAATCTTGCGACCAAACGGGCGGTGGAAGGCCACGGCCTGCGCGTCCACACCCCGCTGATCCATCTCGGCAAGGCCGAGATCATCAGGCGGGGTGCGGCGCTCAATGTCGATTATTCCCTGACCGTCTCCTGCTACCGTGCGGATGCGGAAGGCCGGGCGTGCGGGTTATGCGATGCCTGCCGGTTTCGCCGGGAAGGGTTCGAGGCGGCCGGGCTGCCCGATCCCACGATTTACCGGCAGCCGCCCTTATGACTTATATATCGTAGGGCGCGGTATGCCTTAAGCCTGTGCCGGCGATCTGCGCGGCCTGCATCAGCCTGACATAGTTGTTGTACAGCGTACGGATCTCGCGGACATAGGCCACCGTCTCGCCGCAGCGGCAGTTGCCGGTCACATCCCCCGCCTTCCCGGACGGCCGCGCCATGGCGAGCATGGCCCGCTCCACGTTGTCGAACCAGCGGTCGCCGTCAAACCCCATCTCCACCGCGAGGTTCCGCGCGCGCCTGATCCTGCCGAAGCCGGCGTTATAGGAAGCGACTGACAGCCAGACCCGGTCTTCGAGCAGCAGCTCATTTTCAAACTGGTCCCGCAGCAGGCTGAGATATTTCACGCCCGCCCGGATGCTGTTTTCCGGATCCGCCAGGTTGACCGTGCCGAGGCTGTCCGCGGTTTCCGGCAGCATCTGCATGAGCCCCTCGGCGCCGGCATGGGACACCGCCGCGGGATCGAACCGGCTTTCCTGGTACATGAGTGCGACGATCAACCGCCAGTCAAACCCGTACTGCTCGGCGTAGCGTTGTACGATCTCATCATAGGGAGAGAGCCGGTCGACTTGCTCCAGCAGTCCCTTCTCCATGACGGCCCGGCTCGGTCTATCAAAATATTTCGCGTACAGGACGTTGTAGAAATCGCGCCGGTACTGGTCCTGCACAAAATTGTTCAGGGCGGCCAGCATCTGCGTGTCCGCGGCGCGCACCGCCCATACGTGCGGGACCGGTTCGCTGAGATTGAAATGTCCCTGGATGGCGAACTGATCGGCGAGATCGGCCGTGAGCTGGTGGCTGCCGAGTACCGTGAGGTCGTACATGCCCATCGCCACCATGAACAGGGTCGGCCGCGCATCCAGGCCGGCCACGGCCTCCTTGATGTCAAACTGCACGCCGTGTTCGCGCAGGCGTTCCAGCATGGGCCGGTAGGGACTTTCCGCCGGCAGGGTAATGCGCCGGCCCTCCAGGCCGCGGATATCCAGGATGGGTTTGTCCGATTGCCGGCCGATCACCACGGGCGCGGCAAAGTTGTAAGGCACGGTGTGGCTCACCTGCCGGTTGCCGCGGATGCTCTCTGCGGGGAGCGACGCGGCAATGACATCACCGCGGCCGCTGACGAGCAGTTCCTGCATTTCGGCATGCGATTTCGCCAGGACCACGTCCACGCGCATCCCCTGCCGCTCCGCGAACCGGTTGATCAGTTCGTATTCGAACCCCTGGAACCGGCCGTCGTGTACATAGTAGTTCGCCGGGTTGCGGTAGGTGATCAGGCGGAGTGTGCGGCGCTCCCTGAGCCCCGGAAGATCGTCAAAATACACATCCGCTGTGCCGAGGCTCAGGTGGTTCTTGTACAGAAACTGGTTCAGGGCCGCGCGCAGGTTTTTCGCCTCCGGACGCACTGCCCAGGCGCGGGGTTCGCCTTCTGTCAGGTCGTAGGCCGCGCTGAGTTCAGGATGTTTCGGCAGGTAGCGAAGCAGGAAGTCGCTGTCGCTCACGGTGACGTCGTACTGGCCGGAAGCCACCCTCGCCAGGATAGTCTCCTGTGACACCGACTCCGGAATCGACAGCAGATCCATTGTCGGGTACTGGCGGGCCAGTTCTTCGAGGATGGGCCAGGCCGCCGACGATCGCTTGAGGGCAATTTGCCGCAGGGCGAGATCGCGGGGCGTGTTTATCCTGCCGGTATTCGATCGCATGACGATCTGCAAGCGGCTGCTTGCCCACGGCAGCGTGAATCCGACACGCTCCATCACGCCCGCCGCCAGCGACCGGCCCTGGCCGATGACGATATCCCCCCGGCCGGCGAGGAGATCCGGCACAAGCCGCCAGCGGGCCGGCACCGCCAGCCACTCGAGCGACATGTTAAATTCCTTTGCGAAACCCTCGAGCAGCTCCCGCTCTACCGCGGGCGCCGCCCGCTTATCCTGCGGCAGCGCGTAATAAAGAACCCGAAAGACGCCCTGATCGGCGATCTCGCCAAGATCCGCGCGGGCTGCCAGCTGAGACTCACCGGCCAGCACGCCCGGAATATTGAGGCCCGAGCCGGCCAGCAAACCGGCGAACAGGAACGCCAGAATCGCGCCTCCCGCCTGCAAACGTCCTGCCCGTCCGCTGCTGCCGCTATCCGTCACGTGCACCCCAAGCCCAGGGATGGTTGCCGCTGATACTATACGCATAAACGGTGGTG
>CAZXGW010000009.1:14148-15795 GCA_964640355.1 uncultured Enterobacteriaceae bacterium | reverse complement strand
TTGCAGCAGGCTCTCCAGGCGAGCCGGGGTGCCGATGTCCATCCATAACCCCTCATGCACTTCGCCGCTGACCTTGCCCCGGTCCGCGGCCTGCCTGAGCAGCGGGGCGAGGGCAAAAGCGCCGGCGCTGCAGTCCTCGAAGAGTTCGGCGCGGAATACCCCGATTCCGCTGTAGGTATAACGCGCGGCCCCGTCGTTTTTGACGGCGCCGCCGTCCAGGGCAAAATCTCCCTCCGGCCGGTGTGGCGGATTGGCCACGAGCACGAGGTGTGCAAGACCGGAGGGATTGGTGGCCAGGCGCATTAAGGGGTAATCCGTCCAGACATCGACGTTGACGACGAGAAACGGCGCACCGGCCAGCAGTGGCAGGGCCCGGTAGATACCGCCCCCGGTCTCGAGCGGCGTCTCCCCCTCGTCTGAATACAGAATACCGGCATTGAACTTCCGGCCGTCGCCGAGGCAGTCGCGGACCTGATCGCCGAACTGCGCGAGATTGACCACGATCTCCGTGAAACCCGCCGCCACCAGGCGTTCGACGTGATGCTGGATCAGCGGCTTGGCGCCGATCCGGATCATCGCTTTCGGCATGGCGTTTGTGAGTGGCCGCATGCGCTCGCCGCGGCCCGCCGCCAGGATCATGGCGCGCATGGACTGTTCAGCGCTGCAAAGGCCGGCAGTACCCGGTGGCTTACGAAGCCGGCGAGGAACGCCAGCTCGGGATACTCGCCTTCGAGTTCGACGATGTAGGACAGCGTCCGGGGTATGTCATCGAGAAAGCCGCGCTTGCCGTCGCGGAGAAACAGGCGCGCGAAGATCCCGCTCGCCTTGAGGTGGCGCTGCACCCCCATGAGATCAAACCAACGCAGAAACCCGGCCTCGTCCGCGCATTCCGGATGCACGCGGCGGCGGTAGTCCAGCGCCCAGGCGATCACCTTTTGCCGCGGCCACTTGATGTAACAGTCCTTCAGCAGGGAGACGAGATCATAGGTCAGCGGTCCCGCGACCGCGTCCTGGTAATCGACGATGCCAGGGTTGTGTTGTTCGCAATACATCAGATTGCGTGAATGGTAGTCGCGGTGGACGAACACCGTGGGTTGCGCGAGCGCGGCGTCGGCGAGCAGGCGAAAAACATTCCGCAGCCCGGCCTGCTGGCGCCTGTCCAGCCTGAGGCCAAGGTGTTTGCCCACCAGCCAGTCGCGGAACAGGTGCATTTCCTGCATGAGCAGCGCTTCATCATAGGGCGGCAGCCCCCGCGTCTCCCCATGCCACTGGATGGCGGCCAGGGCGGCCAGGGCGTCGGCGTACAGCTGTCCGGCATTGCCGTCGGTCAGGACATGAAGATAAAGCGTGCTGCCCAGATCCGTCAGCAGCAAAAACCCCTGATCCATATCCCGCTCGAGAATATCCGGTACATGGACACGGCAGGCCTTGAGCCTGCCCGTGATATCAATGAACGGCCGGATGTCCTCTTGTGCGGGCGGCGCATCCATCACGATGCGGGTCAGGCCATCGTACTGCAGTCTGAAGTAGCGGCGGAAACTCGCGTCCTCGGAGGCCGGGGCAAGAACATAGTTTTTCAGTCCAAGCCGGCCGCTCAGCCAGGCGTGAAGCAGTTCCATTCGATCGGGCATGGATCGGTTATCAGGT
>CAZXGW010000009.1:0-14048 GCA_964640355.1 uncultured Enterobacteriaceae bacterium | reverse complement strand
GGCCGGAGCGCCAGAACGCCGGCCGGCCGCCGGCGGTCGCACGGCCGGGCGGTTTATCGATGTCTCCCCGTATTTCTGGCATTATCCCCGCGCACAGGAAAGTAAAACAAACATAATGATACTGGAATACCTGGGAATCCTGGCCGGACTTTTACTGCTCGTGTCCGGCGCCGATCGATTTATTGCCGGAGCCGCGTTCACGGCGCGCTACCTCGGCATGCCGCCGCTGATCATCGGCATGTGCGTGGTCGGCCTGTTCACGTCCGTCCCGGAGATCCTCGTCGGTTCGGTCGCCGCCTTCGGCGGCAAGACGGAGATCGCCATCGGCAACGCCATCGGATCCAATATCGCCAACATCGGGCTGGTGCTGGGTGCCACGGTTCTCGTCAGGCCCATGTTCGTCGCCTCCAGGACACTGGTGCGCGAATACGTGCTGATGCTGGTTGCCGCCGTGATCGCCGTCGTGTTCATGCTGGACCATGCGCTGGGCCGGATGGACGCGGCCATACTGCTCGCGAGCCTCGCTGCCTTTATCTTCTGGATCACGCGGCTCGCCAGGCAGTCCCCCGTGACAGATCCGCTCGCCCGGGAATTCAGGCAGGAGCTCATCCGGGAGATCACGCCGGGGAAATCGGTCCTGATCCTGTTCGCCGGCCTGCTTCTGCTGCTGGGCGGCGCGGAACTCCTGGTGCGCTGCACGGTAGCGGTAGCGGAATATTATGGCATCAGCGACCTGGTGATCGGCCTGACGATCATCGCCGTGGGCACCAGCCTTCCCGAGCTTGCCGCCTCCATCGCCAGCGTGCTGAAGAACGAGGCCGATATTGCGATCGGGAATGTTATCGGGTCCAATATGATCAACATGCTCGCCGTGATTGGCATCCCGGTGATGATCCGGCCGGGCAATTTCAGCAATGATGCCCTGATCCGCGACTTTCCGATCATGCTCGGCCTGACATTATTAATGGGCTGGATGGTGTTCATCCACGATTCAGGGCGGTTTAACCGCAACGAGGGCGGCGTGCTGCTCGCGTGTTTCATCGCCTACCAGTACTGGCTGTTAACAGGCGGCCGCGTCTGATCCCCGCCAATCCGTGAACAGGACCGCTGACAGCGACGAACGCGAAAAACTCATCCGCCTCGGCCGGGCTGTGATCAAAACGGAAACGGAGGCGATCGCCGATCTGTCCGAACGCATAAACGACAGCTTCGCCGCCGCGTGCCGGAACATACTGGAGTGCCGGGGGCGCACGGTGGTCATCGGCATGGGCAAATCCGGGCATATCGCGAGCAAAGTGGCCGCGACATTTGCGAGCACCGGCACGCCCGCGTTCTTCGTCCACCCCGGCGAGGCGAGCCACGGCGACCTGGGGATGATCACGAAGGATGACGTCGTCGTCGCCCTGTCCAACTCCGGTGAGACCGACGAGATCATCGCCCTGCTGCCCGTGATCAAGCGCCTCAATATCCCCCTCATCACCCTGACCGGCAACCCCGATTCGACCCTGGCGAAAGCTGCCACGATCAACATCGACGTCAGCGTGAAGAAAGAGGCCTGCCCGCTCGGCCTTGCACCGACCTCCAGCACCACGGCGGCACTCGCCATGGGCGACGCCCTCGCGATTGCCCTGCTGGAAGCGCGCGGCTTCGACGCGGACGATTTCGCCCTGGCCCATCCCGGCGGGGTCCTGGGGCGGCGCCTGCTGCTGCACGTCCATGACATCATGCACACCGGCGATGAGATCCCGCAGGTCCTTGAGCATACGTTGCTCAAGGACACGCTGGTCGTGATGACACAGAAGGGACTCGGCACCACCGCTGTGGTGGACGAGGAAAACCGCGTCCTCGGGATCTTCACCGATGGCGACGTCAGGCGCGCCCTGGACGGCGACACGGACATTCACAGGACGAAAATCTGCGACCTCATGACCCGCAATTTCAAATCCATTGACAAGGACAGGCTCGCGGCAGAAGCGCTGGCCATGATGGAAACCTGCAAGATTAACGCCCTCCCCGTGGTGGACAGCGGCAACAGGCTGATCGGCATACTCAACATGCACGACCTGCTCCGGGCCAAGGTCGTCTGAACGCCGATGCAGGATGTCCTCGAGAAGGCCCGGCAGATACGCCTCATAGTGTTCGACATCGACGGCGTGCTCACCGACGGCGGCCTGATCCTCGGTGACAGCGGCGACGAGTACAAGGTCTTTAACGTCCGCGACGGCCAGGGACTGGTCATGCTGCGGGACAGTGGATGTTACATTGCCGTGATCAGCGCCCGCAAAACCAGGATCGTGGCGGAGCGGATGGCGTCCCTCGGGATCGAGCATGTCTACCAGGGCCGGGACGACAAGGGCACGGTGCTGGCCGAGCTGATGGAAAAACTGAAGCTCGGCCGCGAGCAGACGGCCTATATCGGCGATGATTTTCTCGACCTGCCGGCGATGAACCGCGCCGGCCTGGCCATCGCGGTGGCGGATGCCCATCCCCTGGTGAAGGAACACGCGCACTGGACGACCGAAGCCCGCGGCGGCCGTGGTGCCGCGAGGGAAGTCTGCGAGCTGATCATGAACGCACAGGGCACGCTCGACCCGGTGATCCGGGATTTTCTTGACTCCTGAAGTCATCCGCCGGGTATACTGGCCGGCCCTCATGCAACCTGAAGTGCTGTAACCATGCCCGGTCGCTGGAAAACCGCCGCTGTCCTCGGCCTGCTGGCCGCCGTCAGCGCCTGGCTGCTGAACCTGCTGGCCGGCGGCGGGTCTGACGGATCCGGACGGTTGCGGCATGATCCCGATCATTTCATGGAAAACTTTACCACCATCAACATGGAGCTGGACGGCCGGCCGAAGACCATACTCAGGGCCGTTCACATGGCCCACTACCCGGACAACAATACGACCGAGCTGGTGAAGCCAAGGCTCGAGGTCTTCCGGCCGGACAAGACCCCCGTGCAGGTCATCGCCGAGAGGGGCTGGGTGACGGCGGACAACGAAGTCATATTGCTGAGCGGCAACGTCACGATGTGGCAGGATGACCATGCCGGGGAACGCATATTCGAGATCGTTACCAGCGACGTGCGGATATTGATGGACCAGGAATACGCGGAGACGGACAAGCCCGCCGTGCTGACGGGCAGGAAGACCACGCTCAAGGCCACAGGCGTGCGCGCCTACCTGCAGGAAAGCCGGCTGGAATTGCTGAACGAGGTCTATGGAAAAATCCTGCAAAACTGAAGTCACAGGTACTGCCGCCCTCCTTATCGCGCTCGCCTTCGCCGGCGGCACCGCGGCGCTGACCACCGACAAGGATCAGCCCATCGAGATCGAGGCCGACAGCGCCGAGCTGGACGACAGGAAAGGGATCACAATTTACCGGGGCAACGTGGTAGTGACCCAGGGCAGCATCCGCATGACCGGCGATACCATGACGGTGTATTACACGGAAAGCGACGACCTGGACACCGTGATCATGGAAGGGCGGCCCGCCACCTACCGGCAGCTTCCGGATGACAGTGAAGTGTACGACGAGGCCGAAGCCATGCGCATGGAGTACCACGAACCGAAAAGCCTGATCGTGCTCATCGACAACGCCGTCGTGAAACAGGAAGGACTGAGATTCAGCGGCAACCACATCGAGTACGATACCGAGCTCAGCCGCATCAAGGCGCGCGGTCGCGCTGCGGCGGGCACCGCCGAGGATGCCGGCGGCGGAGAAGCGGGCAAGGACGAGCGCGTCAGGATCACCATCAAGCCGAAGAAAAAAGACTGACGCGCTGTCCCGCGATTGTCTCTCATTGCCCAGGCTGCCGCGGCAATCTGCGGCCTTCCTGCACGAGGATATAATAGCGGCATGAGCATCCTGTCGGTCAGGCACATCAGCAAGTCCTACCAGTCCCGCTGCGTGGTCAAGGACGTCAGCCTGACGGTGCACGCCGGCGAAATCGTCGGCCTGCTCGGCCCGAACGGCGCCGGCAAGACCACCAGCTTTTACATGATCGTGGGCCTCATCCCCTGCGACCAGGGGACCATCCATCTCAACGATCAGGAAATCGGGGGGCTGCCCATGGACCAGCGATCGCGCCTCGGCCTGGGCTACCTGCCGCAGGAAACCTCGGTGTTCCGGCGCCTGACCGTGGCCGAGAACATCATGGCGATCCTGCAGACGCGCCCGAACCTGGATAAGGTCCAGGCCCAGCGGCGGCTTGATAACCTGATGCGCGAATTTCACATCAGCCACCTCCGCGACAACCTCGGGGCAAGCCTGTCCGGAGGCGAACAGCGGCGTGTCGAAATCGCCCGCGCACTCGCCTCGGAGCCCAGGTTCCTGCTGCTCGACGAACCGTTCGCCGGGATCGACCCGATATCGATAAACGACATCCAGCGCATCACGCGCTACCTCAGCCGGCACGGCATCGGCATCCTCGTCACCGATCACAACGTGCGCGAGACCCTGGGCGCCTGCGATCGGGCCTATATCGTCAACGACGGCCGCATTATCGCCGAAGGCACGCCGGACCAGATCCTCGAAAACAGGCAGGTCCGGGAGGTTTACCTGGGCGACCAGTTCATCCTCTGAGCGGGTCGGCGGGCGGGGCCGGTGCGGCCACAGTTGGCCGATTTTGGGTTAAACTTAAGATGATGAAACCGTCCCTGCAATTACGCGTCAGCCAGAACCTGGCGATAACTCCCCAGCTGCAGCAAGCCATACGCCTGCTCCAGCTTTCGAATATCGAACTGCAGCTAGAAGTCCAGCAGGCCCTCGAATCCAACATGATGCTGGAGCTCGAGGAAGACGCGGAGATCGAGGCTGCGGAACCGGAACTGCCCGAAAAAGAAACCGCGGAGGAGGGCAACGGCATCGCCATCGAGTACATCCCGGAGGATCTCCCCGTCGATACCGCGTGGGAAGATATCTATGACAGCAGCCCCGGTTATTTCCAGGGCAATAACGACGAAGCCTTTTACGAAAAACAGGACACCGGCCAGGACAGCCTGCGCAATCACCTGTTGTGGCAGCTGAACGTCACCCCGACCAGCGAAAAGGACAGGGCCATCGCCACCGCCATCATCGATGCCCTGGACGACGATGGTTATCTCGGCTGCAACCTGGAGGAAATACGCGACGCCCTGGGCGATGACGTGGATGTTGACCCCGACGAAATCGAGGCCGTGCTGCGCCTGGTGCAGGCGATGGAACCTGCGGGGATCGCCGCGCGCGACCTGCGCGAGTGCCTGCTCCTGCAGCTCGACCAGCTTCCGGGCGACACGCCCTTCCTCGACAAGGCCAGGGAGCTTGTCGACAGGCACCTGCAGCTCATGGGGGCGCACGACTTCAGCCAGCTGATGCGCCTTCTGAAAGTCGGCCGGGATGAACTGCGGGTGATCGTGTCCCTCATCCAGGCCCTGAACCCCCGCCCGGGCGCTTCGATACAGAATTCGCAAACCGAATACATCGTTCCCGACGTGTACGTCAAAAAGGTAAGGGGCGCATGGCAGGTGGAGCTCAACTCGGACGCCATTCCGAAACTCAGGATCAACAGCGGTTACGCCAGCATGATCCGCAGGGCGGACAGCAGCAGCGACAACCTGTCGCTGAAAACCCACCTGCAGGAGGCGCGCTGGTTCATCAAAAGCCTCAGGAGCCGCAACGAGACGCTGTTACGGGTGGCAAGCTGCATCGTCGAACGTCAGCGCGCGTTCCTGGAGCGCGGCGATGAAGCGATGAAGCCGATGGTGCTTCATGACGTCGCCGAGGCGCTGGGGATGCATGAATCAACGGTATCGAGGGTAACCACCCGGAAATACATGCATACGCCGCGGGGAATCTACGAACTGAAATACTTTTTTTCGAGTCATGTCAACACGGAGCAGGGTGGAACATTTTCATCCACCGCCATACGCGCCCTGATAAAAAAACTGATCAACGAGGAATCAAACGGGAAGCCCCTCAGTGACAGCAAAATCGCACAGAAATTGTCGTCCCGGGGAATACAGGTTGCGCGCAGGACAATCGCAAAGTATCGCGAGTCCATGGCGATCCCGCCGTCCAACGAAAGAAAACGCCTGATGTAGCGGCCGGTACGGCTGCACATCCGGCGGCCCGGTGCGGGAGCGATGCCGGCAGGGAGCGCGGCAGACCAGAGACGGGTTCCAACAACAAACGGCAGGTAAACATCTTATGCAGATCAATATTTCCGGACGCCGCCTGGACGTAACGCAGGCGCTGCGCGCCTACGTGGACAGCAAGTTCAGGAAGCTCGAACGGCATTTTGACAACATGACGAACATCCACGTCATACTCAGCATCGAAAAAGAGCGGAGAAAGGCCGAGGCCACCATACACGTCAGGCGGGGCAACGTTTACGCCGACGCCGAACATGAGGACATGTACGCTGCCATCGACGGCCTGGTCGACAAGCTGGACCGCCAGCTGAAACGGCACAAGGAAAAACGCACGGAGCGCCGCCGCGGCGACGCGGGCCTGAAAAACCGGGAAACGGACTGAACGGGCCGCCTGCCATCCGCCTGACACCCCCCGCCGCACGCCGACGAAACCGCCATGCAAATTTCGGATATCCTCGTGCCGGAAAGGATCCTCTGCAACCCGGTTACCCGGAGCAAGAAGGGGGCGCTGGAAGAGCTTTCCAGGCTGATTGCAAGCGCCAATCCCTCGCTAACCTACACGGAGATCTTCGACTGCCTGAATGCGCGCGAACGGCTCGGCAGCACCGGGCTTGGCAACGGCATCGCCATCCCGCACGGCCGCTTCAAACACATCGACGCCCCGGTGGCGGCGTTCCTGAAGCTGAAATCCGGCATTGACTTCGACGCCTCGGATCAAAAACCGGTCGATCTTCTTTTCGCCCTGCTGGTTCCCGAGAATTCAACCGACGAGCACCTGCAGATCCTGTCGAAGCTGGCGGAGATGTTCAGCGACGGCATGCTGCTCAGGCGCCTGCGCATGCAGTCTTCGCCGGAAAAGATCTACCGGCTGCTCACGGGGTAGGCGCCATGCCGGAATCCGCCAACCAGCTGACAGTCGACGATCTGTACACCCGCCACGGCGAGAAGCTCGGCCTTGAATGGGTGGCCGGCCGGCAGGGCGGCAAGCGCCTGATCGTCCCCGAAGAAAGCGGCGACAGCGCGCCCGGTGTGGTTGACGACGACCTCGACGCCTCCGCGAAACCGGGGAGCGGGGCATCCGGTGGTTTTTCAAAACCCTCCCGCCAGTCGCTGGTCGGCTACCTCAATCTCATCCATCCGCACCAGATACAGATCCTCGGCGACGTTGAACTCGGTTATTTTGCGAGCCTCCGGGACATCTCAAGACAGGACGCCCTGCGCCAGCTGTTCGGGCACAAGCCGGCGTGCATCATCATTTCCGAAGGCAACGCCGTCCCCACCTTCCTCAAACGCAAGTGCAATGAAAACGGCATTCCGCTGCTCGCCTCGCTCCTGCCGGGCAAGAAGCTCACGGAATCCCTGCACTACTATCTCACCAGCCTGTTTGCCGAGGCGGTCACCCTGCACGGTGTCTTCTTGGAGATAAACGCCATCGGCGTGCTGATTACCGGGCCGAGCGGCATAGGCAAGAGCGAGCTCGCGCTTGAACTGATAACCCGCGGCCACCGCCTGATCGCGGATGACGCGCCGCAGTTCTCGCGCATCGCACCCGATATCATCAACGGCACCTGCCCCGAAGCCCTGAGGGATTTTCTCGAAGTGCGGGGGCTCGGGATCATCAACGTCCGTGACCTGTTCGGTGACGGGGCCGTCAAGTCCAACAAGTACCTCCGCCTCATCGTCCGCCTGACGCCCCTGGACGAGAACGGCGTGGTGAAATTCGACAGGCTGGAGGGCAGCTACCGGACGCGCCGCGTGCTGGACATCGAAATCCCCGAAATCACCCTGCCGGTCGCGCCGGGGCGGAACCTGGCCGTGCTCCTCGAGTGCGCGGCGCGCAACCACATGCTGCGCATCAGCGGGCATAACGCCTCGACGGAATTTTCCGAACGCCAGCGTTCGCTCATCGAAAAAGGGGAAAAATAATGCGGCCCGGCGACCGGCGCCTGATCATCGTCAGCGGCCTGTCCGGCGCCGGCAAGACCGTTGCCCTGAACACCCTCGAAGACCTCGGTTTCTACTGCATTGACAACCTGCCGATCAGCCTGCTCAGGGAATTCGTCAGGCAGGTATCAGGCTCGACGATCCAGATCAAAAACGAAATCGCGATAGGCATTGACGCCCGCAGCCCGGAACGCGACATCGTCGACCTGCCGGCACAGATCGCCCTGCTGAAGGAACAGGAACTGGACATCGAGCTCATTTTTATCGAGGCCAGCGACGACGTACTGACCAGGCGTTTCAGCGAAACCAGGCGCAAACATCCCCTGTCGTCCGACACCGTATCCCTGTCCGACGCCATCCGCAAGGAGCGGCGGATCATGGAGGACTTGCTGGAGCATGCCGACATGCGAATTGACACCAGCCACACGCTGATGCACGAACTGCGGGACCTGGTACGCAAGCGGATCGCCAACCGGCCCATTCCCTCCCTCTCGATCCAGTTCACCTCCTTCGGCTACAAGCACGGCATCCCGCGGGATTCGGATTTCGTCTTCGACGCCCGCTGCCTGCCCAATCCCCACTGGAACCCCGAGTTCCGCGGGCTGACCGGCAGGGACCGGCCCGTCGTTGAATTCCTGGACCGGCAGGATCAGGTGGCGGAAATGGTGGACCAGATCCGGGTATTCCTGGACCGGTGGATACCGGAGTACGAGGCCGGAAACAGGAGTTATCTGTGCGTCGCCGTCGGCTGTACTGGTGGACACCACCGCTCCGTATATATCATTGAAAAGCTCTCCGACTATTTCAGATCGCAGGGCAAACACGTCATCGTCAACCACCGGGACATCTAGCGCAATGAACGTCGGACTGCTGATTATCAGCCATGACGGCATCGGCCCGGCCCTGCTGGGCACGGCCACCTTCATGCTGAACAGCTGCCCGCTCCGGACCAAACTGCTGGCCGCCTCGAGGGACAGCGATCCGGACGAACTGATCGCCGAGGCGGCAGAACTGATCAGGCTCCTGGACGAGGGTGACGGCGTCCTGATCCTTACCGACCTGTACGGCTCGACGCCGTCCAACATCGCGCGTCACCTGGTGAAGCAGGCAAACATACGCATTATCACCGGCCTGAACCTGTCGATGCTGATCCGCGTGCTTAATTACCCGGACCTCGACCTGGACGGCCTGGCCGGGAAGGCCCTGAGCGGCGGCAGGGACGGCATCGTCCTGATCGAAGATCAATGACTTCTCATGCCAAAACGCACGGTAAAGATCATCAACAAGCTGGGTATGCATGCACGCGCTGCCGCGCGCCTCGTCCAGGTGGCCTCCGGTTTTGAAAGCGACATCAATCTCAAGTGCGCCGACAAGGAGGTCAGCGGCAAAAGCATCATGGGCGTCATGATGCTGGCCGCGGGCAAGGGCAGCGCCATCGACATCATCGCCTCCGGCCGTGACGAAGAGGAGGCCCTGGACAGGCTGGAAGCACTGATCCGCGACCGCTTCGGAGAAGACGAATGACCATTGCCCTGTACGGCATGGGCGTGTCGCGCGGTATCGCGATAGGCAACGTTCATATCATTGAACACGACCGGCTCGACATCCCTGAATACCGCATCCCGGCGTCCCGGATCGAAGGCGAGGTGCGGAGACTGGAAAGAGCGCTGGCCAGCGCCAGGCAGCAGCTGCGCGCCATACGCAACCACATTCCCGAAACCACCGATGCCGACATCGCCGCGTTCATCGACACCCACCTGCTGATGCTGGAGGATTCGGCGCTGACGCATGAGCCGGCGCGGCTGATACGTGAACTGGGCTGCAACGCCGAATGGGCCCTGAAACTGCAACGGGACGCATTGGTGACCGTCTTCGACGAAATGAACGACGCCTATCTGCGCACCCGCAAGGACGACATCGACTACGTCGTAAACCGCATCCAGCGCATCCTGCTGAACCAGCTCCCGCTGCGCCACGAGGTGCCGGGCGATCGGCTCATGGGCTATATCCTGCTCGCCGACGACCTGACACCCGCCGATACCGTCCTGATGCAGCATCACGGCATCACCGCGTTCGTCACGGAATACGGCGGCCCCACCTCGCACACCGCCATCCTCGCCCGCAGCCTGGGCATACCGGCGATCGTTGGTCTCCAGCACGCGCTGCGCTACATCCGTGAGGATGACCTGATCATCCTCGACGGCACCCACGGCGTGGTGCTGGTGGATCCGGAGGACCAGATCCTGGCCGATTACCGGAGACTGCAACGGGAGGAAAAACGCCACTACAACGCCCTGCGAAAACTGAAAGGACGTCCCGCGGTCACCCTGGACGGCACGCCGATAGAATTGCAGGCCAACATCGAGCTCCCGCGGGATTTCGACACGGTACTCGAAGTCGGCGCCACCGGCGTCGGCCTGTACCGCACCGAGTTTCTGTACATGAACCGGGACACCCCGCCGGATGAGGAGGAACATTACCAGGCATACATCAGCGTCATCGACATCCTGCGCGGCCTGCCGCTGACCATACGCACCCTGGACCTCGGCGCCGACAAGCAGGTGGACGGGGGCCGCCAGTCGGGCCCGGTGGCATCCAACCCGGCGCTCGGCCTGCGGGCCGTGCGCCTGTGCCTGAAGGAGCCGTCATTATTCAGGCCGCAGCTGCGCGCCATCATCCGCGCCTCGGCGCATGGACCGGTGCGTATCATGATCCCGATGTTGTCGAACACCCACGAGCTTGGTCAGATCCTGCAGATGATCGAGGAGATCAAGACCGAGCTCGAGGACCAGGGCATCGCCTTCGAACGCCGCCTGCCGGTCGGCGGCATGATAGAGGTGCCCGCCGCGGCGGTGTGCGCCGACACCTTCGCGCGGCAGCTCAATTTTCTGTCCATCGGCACAAACGATCTCATCCAGTACACCATGGCCATCGATCGGGTGAACGATGAAGTCAGTTACCTGTACGATCCGCTGCATCCGGCCGTGTTGAGGCTGATCCATACCACCCTGCAGGCGGGGAAGAAGGCACGAATCCCGGTGGCGATGTGCGGTGAGATGGCGGGCGAGACCCAGCATACGCGGCTGCTGCTCGGTCTCGGGCTGCGCGAATTCAGCGTGCACCCGGCAATGCTGCTGGAGATCAAGCAGATCATCAACAACAGCCGGCTGGCGCCGCTCACGAAGCTCGCGCAGAAGGCGCTGAAGGCGCGCAGCGGAATGGAAGTGGCGGAGATCATGCGATCCGTAAACGCCGCCCCGTAACGATTTCACAGACACCCTCCACGATCGCCGTCTCCGCGATGGCAGATCGTATTCCCCATTTAAACTGCCGGTTGCTACACTAGGCCGGCAAAGCAGGACACCTTCCGATGAACGAAAAAAGCAGACAGGACAGCGCGCGCGATCGCCTGGATCAACTCGATGAATCGTTGATCAACAACGACTTCGGGACGGTTCGGCGACTGCTCCTGGAAATGCGGCCCGCGGAGATTGCAGATGCGCTGGAAAGCCTTCCGGGCAGGTTCCGGGAGACGCTCTGGAACCTCGTCAGCCCGGAAATGGAGGGCGATGTACTTTCCGAGCTGCAGGATTCCGTACGCGCCGAACTGCTGGAACAGATGCAGCCGCTGGAAGTGGTCGCGGCGACGCGGGACCTGGATTCGGATGATGTCGCCGACATCATTCAGGATCTCCCGGAAAGGATCCAGGACAGCGTTCTCCTGTCCATGGACGAACAGAACCGGCAGCGGCTCGCCTCCCTGCTGTCCTACCCGGAAGACACCGCCGGTGGACTGATGAACGTCGATGTCATCCCCGTGCGGGCCGATGTGACGCTGGACGTGGTGCAGCGTTACCTGCGCCGGCTCAGGAAGATCCCCGAAAAGACGGACAACCTCATGGTGGTGGATCGCGAGAACAAGTATCTCGGAGTGCTTTCCCTGGCCGACCTGCTCATCCGGGATCCCGACGCCAGCGTCGGCGAAGTGATGACCATGGAAACCGGTATTCCCGCCCGGACCCCGGCCAACGATGTGGCCAAACTGTTTGAACAGCGCGACCTGGTGTCGGCGGCGGTGGTCGATGAAAACAACAGGCTGCTCGGCCGCATCACCGTCGATGACGTGGTGGATGTCATCCAGGAGGAGGCCGACTACACGCTGCGCAGCCTGGGCGGATTGGCGGACGAGGACATGTTCACGCCCGTGCTCTGGAGCGTGCGGCGTCGCGTGGCCTGGCTCTGCATCAACCTGGTGACTGCCTCGCTCGCCGCGGCAGTCGTCGGCCGCTTTCAGGAGACGATTGCACAACTCGTGATCCTGGCGGTATTGATGCCGATTGTCGCCAACATGGGCGGCGTGGCCGGCAGCCAGACGCTGACCATCACCATCCGCGGCATCGCCCTCGGCCAGCTTGGCAAGGCCAACACCCGCTCCCTGCTGCTCAAGGAGATCAGCGTCGCCCTCCTGAACGGTTTCATCCTGGCGGCGGTCGTTACCCTGATCGCCATCCTCTGGTTCGAGGAGCCGCAGCTCGGTTTGATCGTCGGGCTTGCGATGGTACTCAACCTGTTCACGGCGTCGCTCTCGGGCACGCTCATCCCCCTGATCCTGAAACATTTCGGGATCGATCCGGCCGTGGCCGGCGGCATGTTGCTCACGACCGTAACCGACGCCGTCGGATTTTTTACCTTCCTCGGGCTCGCTTCGCTGATGCTGTTATGAATCCGGATCACCCGCCAGGGGATCCGCCCCCCGCCACCGTCAACCTGTCTGCCTGCCCGGTGTGCGGCGCAAACGGCCTGCTCCCCGGCGCCGAAAAATCCGGCTACCGCTTTAACCGCTGCCGGCGCTGCGGTTACCTGTTCGTCAACCCGCGCCCGGCGCAAAAACACCTGGACAGTCTCTACACCGCGACCGGCATGGCGGGCGAGCCCGTCTGCGACAAGGCCGGCTCCCGGCTGCGGCGTGCCTTCCTGAAACTGCCACGGTTTCTGCCCTATGCCTGGCGTGAAGACGTCCTGGATCTCGGATGCGGCGGCGGCTTCGTCGCCCAGGCGTTGAGCCTCGTCGCCCGCTCGTCCACCGGCATCGATATCAGTGAAAATGCAATTGCCTATGCCCGAAAGCGCTTCCGGCGGCCGCGTTTTTTCTGCATGAATTTTTCAGATCTCCTGGCGACGGGTAACCAATACGGGTTTATTCATTCCTCGGAGGTGATCGAGCACGTAAGCGACGTCAACCTGTACATGCAGGTCCTGCAGAAGCTCGCGCGCAAGGGCGGACACGTCTATCTCACCACGCCGGATGCGGGCCACCCCCGGGTCCCCATGAATATCAATGACTGGGATGTTTTCCAGCCCCCCGCCCACGTCCAGTTCTTCAGCAGAACTTCCATGTCGATCCTGTTTGCGCGCTACGGCTTCGACACACTGAAATTCTACAAAAACAGGAAGCCCGGCCTGCACGTTCTCGCCAGAAAATCCTGAACGGCCGGTCCCGTGCGTTCACGGCTTTTTGCAACATTTGCTCTCACTGTTCCAGGACGTTTTAAACAAGGTAATTGCGCAGCGGGTTCGGCTTACGCCGACACGCCGTGAATACATCCCTGTAGGCTCGACGCCGGCATCCCTGCCGGCGACGGTCGGCTTTAAGCCGAACCCGCTGAACTTGAGGGGTGTCCCGCAAGTATCAATTCCTGATCCTGCCACCCTGGCCGTCCACCGGAAGACCGTGTGCCGAGTAGTAAAGGGGATGAATTCACGGTGTGGCAGTGGAAACCGAGCCTGAAAAGCAGATATCTTCTGGCTGTGTACCTGGACAGGCGGCTTTTTTGCTGAGCAAAAAAGCCGCCTGTCCCTTTTTCCCTCCAGAATCTGTCACAAACGCCTTTAACGTTTTCCTTTTCACCCCACTCCGACCCTCCCCCCTCAAGGGGGAAGGAGAGTAAACGGGAGGCGGCACCCCTCGAGGTAGCGGGC
>CAZXGW010000008.1:18439-19669 GCA_964640355.1 uncultured Enterobacteriaceae bacterium | reverse complement strand
CGGGCGTTAGCTGAGGAGTTTCGCATGACATCGTTTCACCGGAAATTCACCCCCTGTCTTGCCGCGGCGTTTGCCCTGCTGGCCATTCTCTATAACCCTGTGCAGGGTTACGCGGCGGACTTGACGGAAAATCTCAGGAAACTGAACCTGCCGGAGGGTTTCGCCATCGAGGTCTTTGCGGATAACGTGCCCGGCGCCCGGTCCCTGGCCTTCGGCCAGTCGACCGGCACCATCTTCGCCGGCACGCGCGGGGACAAGGTCTATGCCGTGGTGGACAAGGACAAGGATCGCAAGGCCGATGAGGTCAGGACGATCCTCACGGGGTTGAACGTGGCGAACGGCGTCGCCATGCACCAGGGCATGCTGTACGTCGCCGAACAGCACCGCATCGTGCGCTACCCGGCGCCGGGCTTCAGCCTGGACCTGCCGTTCGCCGAGATGGGCGAGGTGATCTACGACAGGCTGCCGGACAAGGTGCATCACGGCTGGCGCTACATCACCTTCGGGCCGGACAAGAAGCTGTACGTCACCATAGGGGTGGCCTGCAACATCTGCGATTTCAACGATCCGGAAGGCACGATCCTGCGCATGAACCCCGACGGCAGCGAGGCGGAGATCTATGCCCGCGGCCTGCGCAACTCCGTGGGGCTCGCGTTCCACCCGGAAACCGGCGTGCTGTATTTCACGGACAACAACACCGACCTGATGGGCGATGACATCCCCCCATGTGAATTCAACGCCCTACCGAAAGCCGGCATGCATTTCGGCTTCCCCTACTACGCCGGCGGCGATATCCGGCACGAGGACTGGAAAGATAAAAAGCCGCCGCAGGAAGTGACCTTCCCGGCGGTGGAGTTCGACGCGCATTCGGCGCCACTGGGCGTCGAGTTTTACACGGGCGACATGTTCCCGGAAGAATACAAAAACGACGCCTTCGTGGCCCACCACGGCTCGTGGAACCGCACCGACCCGATCGGTTACCGCATCATGCGCGTGAAGTTTGACGCGGAGGGGAACGTGACGGGCGACGAGGTATTCATCGACGGCTGGCTGATCCGGGGCGAGGCGTGGGGACGGCCGGTGGATCTCCTGCAACTGCCGGACGGATCACTGCTCGTGTCGGACGATTACCAGGGGGTGATATACAGGATCTTTTATAAAGGATAGCGGGGGGCTGTTGGCCGGGAAAATAATGGCGCCGGTGACGCTTGAAACTAACTCCCGGTTGCC
>CAZXGW010000008.1:6866-18339 GCA_964640355.1 uncultured Enterobacteriaceae bacterium | reverse complement strand
TGTTGGCCGGGAAAATAATGGCGCCGGTGACGCTTGAAACTAACTCCCGGTTGCCACCGACCGCTTTTTTACTCTACATTTTCCGCCAGTTACTCTTTAGGGAAATATTTCACGCCTTTGATATTCCTGAAATCTGCATCCTGGGTCCAGATCACGGCACCATGCACCTGTGCCGTGGCGAGGATGATGGCATCGGCCATGGGCAGTCCATATTCAATGCTCCGTTTCGCAGCGCTTAATGCAATGGAAGAATCCAGGTCAACAATTTTGCCCTGTTGCATCAGGGCAACTACCCGTAAAGCGGATTCTTCCCCTCGCTGTTGCAGGACCCGCTTGAATACTTCATAAACACATATGACCGGAACGAGCAGATCTTGCGTCCGGGTGATTGCCCCTTCAAATAATTGCGCGGCCGGACCATCCGCCAGATATTCCAACCAGGCGGAAGAATCGACCAGATTCACACCCTGTCCTTATCGCGGCGCAACTTGGTATTAATGCCACGAAGAAAGCCGCGGGCATTCTTAATCTTTTCCCGGGGAATATATTCAATACGGTTTTCGTATTGCACGACCTGGACTTTCATGCCTGGCTTGAGGCCCATCGCCTTGCGCATTTGCTGCGGGATCACGACCTGGTACTTGGGGGAAACCGTGACAGTAGTCATGACGACTCCTTACCTATCATTTAAGCGTATTACAATATTATGATCGATAATGGATACGGCCACAATATTCAACTGTTGGTCGACAGTGATGGAAAATAATGAAGCCGGTGACGCTTGAAACTAACTCCCGGTTGCCGCGAGACCCCTAAGGTCAGGCGCTGTTCGACAGGTCGATCAGGTCTTCTTCATACGACGCCCCGCGCCGGGCCCTGGCGGTGTCGTTGCGCTGCTCCTCGATATGCTGGAGGTAGTCCTTGCTGATATCGCCCGTGACGTATTTACCGTTGAAGCATGAGAGGTCGAAATCCGTGAGCTCGGGATTGCCCTTGCGCACCGCCTCGATCAGGTCATCGAGATCCTGGTAGATCAGCCGGTCGGCGCCAATCATCCTGGCCACTTCCTTTTCCGAGCGGCCGTGGGCAATCAGCTCGTTCACCGACGGCATGTCAATGCCATAGACGTTCGGGTAACAGACGGGCGGCGCGGCCGAAGCGAAATAGACCTTTTTCGCGCCCGCCTCCCGCGCCATCTGGATGATCTCGCTCGAGGTGTTGCCGCGCACGATGGAGTCATCGACCAGGAGCACGTTCTTGCCCCTGAATTCGAGATCGATGGCGTTCAGCTTCTGGCGGACCGATTTCTTGCGCACGGCCTGTCCCGGCATGATGAAGGTGCGCGGGATATAACGGTTCTTGATGAATCCTTCCCGGTATTTCACGCCGAGCTTGTGCGCCAGCGGCAGGGCGGAGCTGCGGCCGGTGTCCGGGATGGGGATGACCACGTCGATGTCGTGGTCGGGCCAGGTCTTCAATATCTTTTTCGCCAGCTTCTCGCCCATCCTGAGCCTCGCCTTGTGCACCGAGACCTTGTCGATGATGGAATCCGGCCGCGCCAGGTAAACGTATTCGAATATGCAGGGCGCGTACCGGGGATTCTCGGCGCACTGTTTCGCATGGAACTTCCCTTCCTTGGTGATGAAGATCGCCTCGCCCGGCTCGATGTCCCGGACGAGATCGAATTCCAGCGCCTCGATGGCGACGCTTTCCGAGGCGATGATATATTCCATGCCCCTTGGCGTTTTGCGCTGTCCGAAGGCGACGGGGCGTATGCCATAGGGGTCGCGGAAACCGAGGATGCCGAACCCCGTGATCATGGCGACGGACGCGTACCCGCCGCGGCAGCGTTTGTGCAGCCGGCTCACCGCCTCGAAGACATCATCGACCTCCAGCCGTATCTTGCCGATGCGCTGCAATTCATGGGCAAGCACATTGAGCAGGACCTCCGAATCGGAGTCGGTGTTGAGGTGGCGGAGATCGTCATGGAACAGGTCGCGCTTCAGCGCCACGCTGTTGGTCAGGTTGCCGTTGTGCGCCAGCGTAATGCCGTAGGGGGAATTCACGTAAAACGGCTGCGCCTCGGCGGAAGACGAACAGCCGGCGGTGGGGTAACGGACGTGGCCGATCCCCATTTTTCCCTTGAGGTTCAGCATGTGGCGGGTATGAAAGACGTCCCGCACCATGCCGTTGTTTTTCCGCAGGTACAGGTGGCCCTTGTGGTAGGTCACCATCCCGGCCGCATCCTGGCCGCGGTGCTGCAGCACGGTCAGGCCGTCATAGATGGTCTGATTGACAAACTGCCTGGCGACGACGCCGATGATGCCGCACATGATGTTGGCCTAGGAATCCTCTCCAGGTTGAACGCCGCCCTGCCCGGCGTCATTACCGGGCGGACTCGCTTCATATCCGTGATACTTCGCCATCGACTCAGGCAGATACCGGCCGCCCAGGATCGAGATCCTCTCGAAAGGGCCGAGCAGCTTCGAGGACTGCCACCAGGCCTCCGCCGGCAGCGCGGTAAACCCGGCGAGGAAAACGGCGATGGCCACAATCACCATCCCGAGCCCCGTGCCGAAAAACAGGCCGAGGAGTCGATCGGTCGCCGTCAGGCCGGTTCTGCCCAGCAATTTTACTATAAGAAAGCCGAGGCCGGTGAGAATAATCAGGCTGACGATAAAAAGCCCGGTAAAGGCCAGGATCACCCTCAGGATGGGCGTCTCGACATAGTCACCGAGCATGGGTGAAAAAAACGGCGTGAACTTGGCCGAAATGCCGAGCGCCAGCGCCCAGGCGAAGAGGGAAAAGGCGATGTTCAGGAAACCATAGACAACACCGACCAGCGCTGGCAGGGCAATCACGACCAGGATGGCGATGTCAGCGATTTGCATTGTCCATGTGGCCGGATCGGACAATTCGCCTGTCAGGGATACTGCACGACAATGCCGTTGAGCTGCATCGATTTCTGCAATTGATCGCGGATGGACTGGGCGTCTGAACGTTTCAGCTCCGGTCCGACGCGTACCCGGTATGACGTGGTGTCGTTCTGTTTCAGCGGTTCAACGAAGGCCGGGTAGCCGGCCTCGCGCAATTTCTGATTCAGCGCCTGCGCATTTTCCTGGCTGGAAAAACTGCCGAGTTGCACCACCCAGGCGGACAGCCCGACATGGGTGGGCGCCTCTTCCGTGATCATGGCGACACCCGGCGATTCGCCTTGCGTCGAGATCCCGGATTCCTGAGATGAAACAACGCGTTCATGAGGCGTAACAGTGAGCTCCGGGGGTGGATCGGCGGGTTCGGGAGTGGAAACGGGGGGTTTGGGGGGCGCGGCGTCCGCCTTCCGCTTTCTTTCAACCGCCGGCTCTTCGGCCTGGCCTGCCGCCTTTTCCTGCAGGGGGATGATGCGTGAACTGAAATCTTCAGTCCCGGCCGAAGGAATACTGTCCGGCTTGGGAGGAATGTTGGATTCGGTGATGACCAGTCCGCCATCCGGCGTCTCATCCAGCAGCATGGGGATGAAAATCACCGCGAGGATGACGAGGACGGCGGCACCCGTAAGTCGTTCCTTCAGTCCCCTTTCCATGCCGGGTCAGTGCTGCAGCCTGAGATGATGGATGGCCGCACCGACCGTGAGGAACGAGCCGGTAACGACTATCCTGTCCTGTGGCTTGACGATGTCGCGTACCCGGTTCAGGGCGGCGGCGACGGTATCATAGGCGAACACGTTCCCGGTGATGCCGAGCGCCGCCAGTTCGGCGGCGAGGGTTTCGCAGTCCGTGCCTCGCGGTCCTTCCAGGCTGACGACATGCCAGAAATCCGCGACCGCCGCGATCTCGCGGAAGATGGCCACGTGATTTTTGTCCTTCAATATGCCGATGAGGACGTGGGTGGAACCCGCAACGGGCAGGCCCCGGAGATTGTGCACCAGCAGTCTTATCGCCCCGGGATTATGCGCCACATCCAGCACTACCTGCGCCCGGTCGGGCACCAGCTGGAACCGGCCGCCGACGTTGAAGCCCTGCAGTCCCTGCCGTATCGCCTCGGCGGTTACCGGGAACCGGTCCGCCAGGGTGGTCAACGTCATCAGCACGCCGGCGGCGTTCTCTACCTGCCTGGCGTTGTGGAGGGAGGGGCGCGGCAAATTGGTATAGGCCGCCGTGGCGCAACGCCAGGACCAGTAGTCGCCGGTGATTTCATACTGGTAATCCTTGCCCTGGAGATACAGGGTGGTCCCCAGGCCGGCGGCATAATCGATGATCGACTGCGGCGGTTCGGGATCCGAGCAGACCGCCGGGGACTTCGCGCGCATGATTCCCGCTTTTTCGCGGCCGATGGATTCGCGGTCCGGCCCGAGCCAGTTCTCGTGATCGAGATCGATGCTGGTAATCAGGGCGGCATCGGCATCCACGCAGTTGACCGCATCCAGGCGCCCGCCCAGGCCGACTTCCAGCACGGCGATATCGACGCCGGCGCGCCAGAAGATATCCAGCGCGGCGAGCGTGCCGAATTCGAAATAGGTGAGCGAGATATCGCCGCGCGCGCGGTCGATCCGGTCGAAGGCCTCGCACAATGCGCGGTCGCTGACCTCGACGCCATCGACACTGATGCGCTCGTTGTAATGCGTCAGGTGCGGCGAGGTATAGCAGCCCGTGCGGTAGCCGGCATGCCGCAGGATGGCATCCAGCATGATGGTGCTCGATCCCTTGCCGTTGGTGCCGGCGACGCTGATCACCGCGTAGCGCGGCGCCAGCAGGTTCATCCTGCCGGCAACGGAGAGGCAGCGGTCAAGGCCCAGTTCAATCGCCGTGAAATGCAGGCCTTCCTGCCAGGCCAGCCACTCGGCGAGGGAGGTGAAGCGCAGGGACTCACCCGTCCATGAATCAAGCGCGGCTACATTCGGATTTGTCTGCATGATCGGGGGTATGCCCGCCAGTTTATGTCAAGGTGCAGGTTGATGAACCAGTTTCGCCAGCAACGAGGCGATGCGGTTTCTCATGTCACGGCGATCAACGATCATATCGATGTTGCCGTGCTGCAACAAGAATTCGCTGCGCTGGAAGCCTTCCGGCAGGGTTTCGCGTACCGTTTGTTCAATCACGCGCGGGCCGGCGAAACCGATCAGGGCGCCGGGCTCGGCGATGATGATGTCCCCGAGGGTGGCGACGCTGGCGGAGACGCCTCCCATGGTGGGATCCGTCATGACCGAGATATACGGCAGGTTATTGTTTTTCATCTCCGCCAGGGCGGAACTGGTCTTGGCCATCTGCATGAGCGACATAATCGCCTCCTGCATCCTGGCGCCGCCGCTGGCGGTAAAACACACGAGCGGGATGCGGTTTTCGATGGCGGCCTCGACGGCGCGGACGAAACGCTCGCCCACGACTGAACCCATGGAACCGCCCATGAAGGCGAACTCGAACGCGCAGGCGATCACCGGCAGGTCCTTCACCTTGCCCATGATGACGACGAGGGCGTCCTCCTCGCCGGTCTGTTTCTGGGCCTGGCTCAGCCGGTCCTTGTATTTCTTGCTGTCGCGGAATTTCAGCATGTCCACCGGCCTGATGTCGACGCCGATCTCCACCCTCGGTTCGGGATCGAGAAACTGGTTGAGCCGGCTGCGCGCATCGATCCGCATGTGATGCGAACACTTGGGACAGACCTCGAGATTCCGTTCCAGTTCCGCCCGGTAGAGCACGGCGCTGCAAATGCTGCACTTGGTCCAGATGCCTTCGGGCACGGTGCGCTTCGATGCGCCGTTGGTCTTGATCCGCGAGGGGATGAGTTTCCTGAACCAGCTCATGGGTGTATCCGCCATCCGTCCGCCGGTGTCTGCTTTCAGGCGGTATCGAGGGCGCTGCGCAGTTGTGACAGAAAATCCGTGACCTCGGCCAGCAGTCCCTCCAGCCCCCCGGAGAACAGCCCTATCCTTTCCACCAGGGCGCTGCCGATAATCACCGCGTCACTGAATCCCGCCACCGCCCTGGCCGAGGCCGAATCCTTGATGCCGAAACCGACGCCGACGGGAAGTGTTGTCCGGTCGCGGATATGCGCGATCCGGCCGGCGACGTCTTCGATGTTCAGCCGGTCGCTGCCGGTGACGCCCTTGAGCGAAACATAATAGAGAAAGCCGCTGGCCCTGGTGCAGATTTCATCCAGGCGTTCATCGCTGGTCGTAGGTGACAGCAGGAACACCTGGTCGAGATCAAAGCGCTTGAGTTCAGCCTGCAGCGCCTCCGACTCTTCCGGGGGCAGATCGACCAGCAACACGCCATCGACACCCGCCTCATGCGCCTGCGCGGCGAAGGTGCGGTAGCCCATGATTTCCACCGGGTTGAGATAACCCATGAGAATAATCGGCGTGTGGCTGTCCGTTTCGCGGAAGGTCTTCACAATCGCGAGCACGTCCCTCAGGCTGACGGCGTGTTTGAGCGCGCGTTCGCTGGAACGTTGAATAACGGGCCCGTCTGCCATGGGGTCGGAAAATGGCACGCCCAGCTCGATGAGGTCGGCGCCCCCCTGCACCAGGGCGCGCAACAGGGGCAGGGTCGCGGCCGGCTCGGGATCGCCCGCTGTGATAAACGGGATCAGCGCCTTGCGGCCGGACCGGCGCAGGTTTTCGAAACAGGCGGAGATGCGATTCATGGCGTCCCCCTGCCTGTAGCGCCGCTGGCGGGCATAACGCGCCGTCCTCGCCAATCAAAAACAGGAGTGAACATAGTGTGACTGAACTTGCGTCGGGGCGGCAGGGGAACGGTAACGAAGAGACTGCTCAGGATTCTGCCCTGGCCTTGAGCTTCAGTTCCAGCAATTCAATGGCCATCTCGGGCACATCTTCATGGTGCTTGGATTCGTGCGAGGCCAGCCAGTGATCCACCGTTTCCCGCTTTACCCGGACCAGCTCGGCCACGTCCCGCCTGTCCAGCTCATAGTCGATCATGAGTGACATCAGTTTTTCTCTGTTGTTCATGGCATACCTCGACGGTTACAGGCTGATGCCCTCGCGCGCCGCAACGGTCTGGATATCCTTGTCGCCGCGTCCCGACAGGTTGATGATGATGATCCCGTCCCTGGCCATCTCCGGCGCCAGCTTCGCGGCGTAAGCAAGGGCATGGGCGGACTCCAGCGCCGGCATGATGCCTTCGGTGCGGGTGAGATCATGAAATGCCGCCAGTGCTTCCTCGTCCGTGATCGTAACGTATTCAGCGCGGCCGGTATCCTTGAGCCAGGCGTGTTCGGGACCGACGCCGGGATAATCCAGGCCGGCCGAGATGGAGTGGGTATCCAGGATCTGGCCGTTGCTGTCTTCCATCAGGTAGGTCCGGTTGCCATGCAACACCCCCGGGCTGCCCGCGTTCAGGGGAGCGGCATGACGGCCCGTCTCGAGGCCTTCGCCCCCGGCCTCAACGCCATACATGGCGACGCCGGCATCCTCGATAAAGGAATGAAACAGGCCGATGGCGTTCGATCCGCCACCGACACAGGCCACCAGCGCGTCGGGCAGGCGCCCGGTCAGCTCCAGGCATTGCGCCCTGGCCTCGCGGCCGATGACCGCCTGAAATTCACGCACCATGACGGGGTACGGATGGGGTCCGGCCACCGTGCCGATGATATAGAAGGTATTGTCCACGTTGGTGACCCAGTCCCGCATGGCCTCGTTCAGGGCGTCTTTCAGCGTCCTCGATCCCGCCTCGACCGGGATGACCGTCGCGCCGAGCAGCTTCATGCGGAAGACATTGATCGACTGCCGCTTGATGTCCTCGGATCCCATGTACACCACGCACTCCAGCCCCAGCCTGGCGGCCACGGTGGCCGTCGCGACGCCATGCTGGCCGGCGCCGGTCTCGGCAATGATGCGGGTCTTGCCCATGCGCTGCGCGAGCAGCGCCTGCCCCACCGTGTTATTGATCTTGTGCGCGCCGGTGTGATTCAGATCCTCGCGTTTCAGGTAGATCCGGGCACCGCCGAGTCGTTCCGACCAGCGCCTCGCCAGGTACAGCGGCGAGGGCCGGCCGACGTAATGCCGCAATTCATCCTCCAGCTCCGCGAGAAATTCCGGGTCTTTCAGGTAACGTTCATAGGCCGCCGTCAGTTCACAGAGAGGCTGCATCAGGGTCTCGGCGACAAACCGGCCCCCGTAAGGGCCGAAATGACCCAGCCTGTCGGGCAACGCGTCCGCCCGTGCCGGGGTTTTGGCCGCCGCCGCTGTGCTAGTTTTGCGCATTTCTCACTTCCCGGATAAATTCCGCGATTTTTGCAGGGTCCTTGATGCCCTTGCCGGATTCGACCCCGCCGCTGACGTCCACCGCGTAGGGCGACACCCGCCGGATGGCCTCGGCAACATTTTCAGACGTCAGGCCCCCGGCCAGGATGATCGGCTTGGCAAGACCGGCGGGTATGCGCGACCAGTCGAACGTCTGGCCGGTGCCCCCCCGGATCCCTGCAACATGGGCATCCAGGAGAAACGCCATGGCGTCGGAAAACCGGTCTGGAAGACTCTCCAAATCAACGCTTTTCTGCATTCTAACCGCCTTGATATACGGTTTGGAATAGCCCCGGCACTGGTCCGGGGATTCATCGCCGTGAAACTGCAGGATATCGAGCGCCACGTTTTCCAGGGCGGCATTGATCTCCTCCGGCCGCGCATTGACAAACAGGCCGACCTTGCTGACGAACGGCGGCAGCACGGCAACGATGTCACGGGCCCGGTCGATGCTGATGGCCCGGGGGCTGCCCGCATAAAACACGAGGCCGATGGCATCGGCGCCGAGGCACGCGGCGGCCAGGGCATCGGCCGGGCGGGTGATGCCGCAGATCTTGACCCTCACCCTCGCTGCAGGATGCTCTTCAGCCGGACGCATCAACTGATCCCCTGTGACACGGATGCAATGCCATTCGGTTCCAAGGCATGGACGCCTCTACGCCGGCCGATGGTATCACCTAACCGGGCAATGACCATGACGCGCCATCCCTTTGCGGGATACCGTAGTGTTCCGGGTACTCCACGTTAACCAGGTACAGGCCGTCGGGCGGCGCCGTCAGTCCACCGAACGCCCGATCACGAACTTCGAGCACCTTTCTTGCCCAGTCGACCGGTTCACGGCTCATGCCGATAGTCATCAGCACGCCGGCGATGTTTCTCACCATGTGCTGCAGAAAAGCATTGGCGGCAACATCGATAATGACAAAATCACCCCGCCTGGATACGCCCAGCCGCCTGATCGTGCGCACGGGTGTTTTCGCCTGGCAGTCCCCGGCGCGGTACGACGTGAAATCATGTTCGCCTGTGAGACTCGCCGCGGCCGCGTTCATGAGATGTTCATCGAGCGGCCGGCACTGCCAGGTTACCTGGCCGTCGTACAACCCGCTGCGCGCCGGCCGGTTGAGAATCACGTAGCGGTACGTCCTGCCCGTCGCCGAGTAACGCGCATGGAAATCCGCGGCGACCTCTTTCGCCCACAGCAGGCTGATATCATGGGGAAGATTAGTGTTGCCGCCGAAGACCCAGGAATGCATGTCCCGCGCGGCGGCGGTCTCGATATGGACCACCTGGTGGAGGGCGTGTACGCCGGTGTCGGTGCGCCCGGCGCAATGGACGGCAAGCCGGTGATTCGCGATCCGGGACAGGGCGTCTTCAACGCAGGCCTGGATGGTCCTCACGCCGGCCTGCCGCTGCCAGCCAAAATACTGCGCGCCACAGTATTCCAGACCAAGGGCGATCTTCATGAATCACGTTAGACCGGACGCTTTCCGGGGGCGGGGGGCGTTAACAGAAACGACAACATGATTCCCGGGGTTCCCGCTGCATTCGGGCGCGATAGTGATAATTAAGGACGGGTGATCGGAGCCGCAGCGGCCGGCAACCCGGTTCAACTGATCTGATCCAGGAGTTCCTGTGCCTGTTGCCGTTGCTTCTCGTTTCCGATAACGACGATTTCATCCAGGATCGTTTTGGCATTGTCCTTGTCGCCGAGTTCGACGTAGGCCTTGGCGAGATCAAGCTGCGTGGCAATCTCGTCATCCTCGCTTTGGGCGCTGTCCTGGCTGGTACGGGGAACGAAGACCGTATGTTCGCTCTCGTCTTCCGCTTCCCCGGTGATATCGAGTTCGAGTTCGGGCATATCCAGTTCCAGCCCGCCCTCTCCGCCGTCATCTACCAGCGAGAGTTCACTGCCGGCCCCTTTCCCGGTTGCCTTCGGCTGCTCTTCCTCCAGCGCAAGTTCGAGCCCCCCCGCCTCTCCGGTGCCGACATCCAGATCGATGCCGAATTCCGCCTCGGCGGGTTCTTCTTCCGCCTCCCTGGCTTCGGCACCGGCATCAGGGGTCAATTCAAAATCGAGCGCAAGTTCGTCTATTGCCGATTCCTGTTCAGGAGCCGCTTCGCCGACGTCAAAATCGATGAAATGATCATCGCCGACCGCTGCTTTTTCGCGCGCAGGCGGTATTTCCCCGCTGTCCAGGCCTTCGGCGGGCGCTGACGTGACATCGAGCAGGTCTTCCTCGACTTCGGTTTCAAACTCTCGGGCCGAGGGCACATCCAGCAGATCGCCGCCCGCCGTTGACGAGATGTCGAGCGGACTTTCGCTGCCGGCTTTAAAGAGATCTTCATCAAAGGCCGGGGTTGACGTGACATCGAGCAGATCCGTCTCCTCTCCGGCAGTTTCGGCGGTTTCATCACCGGCGCCCGGAAAGTCCAGGGTGAAATCGAGCGCCTCTAGATCAGGCGCCGCGGCCTTTTTCTCGTCCATGACCGGCGGGGCTTCCTCTTCGCCGGTGATCGAAAAATCCAGCCCGGCATCGACCGCTGCGGTTTCCTCTTCTTCGGGAAACTCCGCAACCGCGGTTTTATCGAGTGCTTCATCTTCAATGCCGGCGATAGCCGTCACGTCAAGCATGTCGGCTTCGCCTTCACCGGCCGCGGTCACATCCAGGATGCCTTCACCGGCTTCCGCGCCGGCGCCCACGCCGCTGATATCCACGATGCCTCCGCCAGCTGCCACAGCGGCCTCGGGTTCTTCTTCGCCCGGGGCGGGCGCAGCAAACATCGCGCGCTTGGGCGACAGTTCCTGCCACATGGCGAGCGCCATGGTCCAGTAATCGCCCTGTCCGCCGACCTTGTCATGCAAGACCTTGGCGGCTTGCTCGTAGGCCTTCTTCCTGTTCGCCGTGTAGTACACCTCGAGCAGCTTGATGTGAAACTCGAGATTATCGGGTTCTTTCTCGAGGGCCTTTTTGACGAAATCTACAGCCTGATCGTACTGTTCATAGGCCAGGTAAAAGTTGGCCTCCTGCATCGGGTCTTCCTTTTCCACGGCCTCTTCTTCGGCGGCCACCGGTGCCGCGGCCGCTTTCGGGGCCGCCCGTGCCGCCGGCGCAACAGGTTGCACGGCCGCCTCTACCGCGGCGGCAGGAAGTTCTGTTTCGACTTCCGCCTCGGCGACGGCGGTTGCCGCGTCCGTGAAATCTTCCGAAACAG
>CAZXGW010000008.1:0-6766 GCA_964640355.1 uncultured Enterobacteriaceae bacterium | reverse complement strand
TCGACTTCCGCCTCGGCGACGGCGGTTGCCGCGTCCGTGAAATCTTCCGAAACAGCCAGTTTCCCGGCCATTTCATCGATTTCGGGGAAAACACCCTCCGGAATCCCGGCCAGGGCCACACGGCGCCGGCGTACGGCATACTGTGCAAGCAGGACAATCACCAGCACGGCGGCCAGGCCGGCGGCGAGCATGACCAGATTATCCCTGATCGGGTTAATAAAACCCGTAAGGCCGGCGGACAAAAGTGCAGCGATAAGGCCAGGCTCTTCAGGCGGGGGCGCCGCAGTCGCTTTTGCCGGCGCTGGCGCAGGTTTTTCCGCCTTAACGGGGGGTTGTGCCGCCGGCGCTGCCGCGGCCACGGTTTCCTCTGCCGGTTCAGGGGCTGCCGCCTTCGGGGCCGGGGCCGCCTTTTTCTCGGCGGCCGCGCGTTCCGCCGCCGCCTCGCGTGCCGCGATCTGCTGCTGGAGGGCGGCCAGTTCATCTTCCTTGAGGGCGATCAAGCGCCTGAGGTCATCGATGATGGCCTCGTTCTCGACCAGCTTATCCTTCAGTTCCGCATTTTCCTGGGTCAGGGTCTCGAGCGATTCATTGACCAGCGCCAGCTCCCTGGCGAGGGCTTCGTTGCTTTTGGCCTCGGCGGCAGCGGTTTCCCCTTCCGTGCCTTCCGCGGCTTCCGCCACCGCCACGAGCCGCAGCTCCGGCTGGCCCTCGGCAGAGGGTTCTTCCGCTTCTTCCATCGCCGCGGGCGCTTCAGGTTGGGCCGGGGCGGCCACTGGACCTTCAGGCCGGGGCGTCACGGTCGCGGCCAGGAGGCCACGGGTCTCCTCCCAGAATTCATTGTGAGATTTGGCCCGTGCAAAGGCCTCTTCCCGGCTGAGTGACTGGATTTCAGACAACTCCGGCGTCTCGAGCACATAACCGCGTTTGAGGCCGTTGATATTGCCGTTGATGAAGGCCTCCGGATTGGTATTCAACAAGGCAAGCATCATCTGCTGGATGCTCACGGACTCATCGAACCGCATCGCACTGGCGATAGACCACAGGGTTTCACCGCTGAGGACAGGTCCATAATCACCACCGGTATGGGGGATGTCTCTGGCGGCGGGTGGGGCGGCAGCGGCAACAACCGGTGGACGTCCAGGCTGGTATTCCGGATTGTAAATGACCACGTGCTCTTCGACGGGCCGGGTCACGGGGACCGGGGTTACCGGCCGGGCAACCTCCCTGTGCAACCGCTCGGCCGCGTACACGGGGGGATCGAGCAGCATCGTGTATTCACGGAAAATGCGGCCCTTTGCCCAACTGACCTCCAGCAGAAAGTTCAGAAACGGTTCGCGTACCGGTTCCTCGCTGGTGATGCGGATATAATCCGGGCCGGTTTCGGTCTCCACTACGCGAAAGTGCAGTTTCCACAGGAGGGATGGCATCGGGATGCCGGCGCGTTTGAAGGCCTCCTGGCTGGCGAGGCCTATCTCCAGGCCCTCGAGATCCTCCGCCGTCGAGGACAGCAGCTCTATTCTTGCATTCAGGGGCTCATTCAGGCCCGAGGTCAGCTCAAGCCGGCCGAGACCGAGGGCCAGGACCAGCCCGGGAAACAGGGCAAGAAGAAAAGCAATCGACAGTCCTGATCTCATACGCACCGGAGACTCACCGTGTTACGGCGGGTTTATCAACAAAGAGTATTCCCGTTGCATCCGGCCCCGCGACCAAGCCAGATCCAGCAAAAATTCCAGGATTGGCTCGCGGATCGCCTCTGCACTGGTGATCCTGAGATAGCCACGGTCTTCTCCCACCCGGACGAGATCGACCCGGATTTTCGGCCATTGATAGATCCCCGGCAATCGCCCTGACGGCCGCAAGATCGACGTATGCAGGCTGTCGAGTTCGTCGGCCTGTGCGGAAATAATTTCGATTATTGCTTCAAACGGTTGATTCAGCGAAGATTTTACCTTGATATCCGCGAGCGCCAGGGCGTGGGCGGGAGGGTGAAAGCAAACCACCGCCGCAATGAGTACCGAGGAGATTGCAAGCTTGCCGTGCATCACGCGCCCAGAACCATAGAAATATAATAATTTCAATCAATTAGATAATCAGGTTGGAAGCAGGCCCCGGCCATTCCGTGCGGCTTTCTGCTGTCAAGTCCCCGTTCCGGCGGACACGGTGGCCTCCCCTCCCGGCCTCTGCTTCGCAAAAAACCTGCGAATGTCCTTTACAATTACTCTTTAACTATAGTTTATAAGTAGTCTTTTACCAAAATTTCCGCGATTTGAATACTATTTAATGCCGCTCCTTTCCTGACGTTATCCGATACTACCCAGAGATTGAGCCCGCGTGGGTGGGAGATATCTTCACGAATCCGCCCCACATAGACGGCATCCCGCCCGGCGGCCTCGGTTGCCGCGGTGGGATAACCGCCGTCTGACCGATCGTCGATGACTACGACGCCGGGGGCAGCGCGCAGCAGCTCACGCGCTTCATCGGCACCCAGTCTTCGGCGAGTCTCAATGTGTACCGCCTCGGAGTGGCCGTAGAAGACCGGGACCCTGACGGCGGTCGGGTTCACGAGGATGCTGTCGTCTTCGAGGATCTTCCGGGTCTCCCAAACGATTTTCATCTCTTCCCTGGTGTAGCCGTTGTCCTGGAAGGCATCGATATGCGGCAGGGCGTTGAATGCAATCTGCTTGGGATAAACCTTGCGTTCCAACGGTTTCCCGTTCAGCAGTGCCACGGTCTGCTGCACGAGCTCCTCGATCGCCCGCTTGCCGGTGCCGGAGACGGCCTGGTAGGTGCACACATTGATCCGTTCAATCCCGGCCGCATCGTGTATCGGCTTCAGCGCAACCACCATCTGGATGGTGGAACAATTCGGGTTGGCGATGATGCCGCGGTTCACGTGCCGGGCGATCGCATGGGCATTGACCTCCGGCACCACGAGGGGAATATCCTCGTCGTAGCGAAACCGGGAAGTGTTATCAATCACCACGCAGCGGGCGGCGGCAGCACGCCGTGCATGGACCTCGGACACCGCCGCGCCGGCGGAAAACAGGCCGATATCGATCCCGCTGAAATCAAAATCCTCGAGATCGCCGACAGTAATCTGCCTGTCCGCGAACGGCACTGTCTTTCCGGCAGACCGGCGGCTCGCGAGCGCATGCACATCGTTCACCGGAAACTGCCGTTCGGCAAGTATGTCCAGCATGGTTTCGCCCACCGCCCCGGTGGCGCCGACGACGGCAATATTGAATTTACGGTTCATATTCAAAAGCAGTGAATAGTGAATGGTGAATAGTATAACGGGTTATTGAAAGCCGCGTGCCAACAGCAACGAACGCCCAGTAAGATGCTATCTGTTACAAACCACGAGTCATCAGAAAAAAGCTATCAGTAACATGCTATCAGTAACAAGTAATAAATCACGAACCACCATTCACCATTCACCATTCACTGTCTTCACCAAGCGCTGCCACCACCGCATCGCCCATGGTATGCGTGCCCACCTTGCGCGTGCCCGGGGTATGGATATCCGCCGTCCGCAAGTTCGCGGCCAGGACGCGTTTTACCGCCCGCTCGATACTGTCGGCATGGGCGGGTTCATCCAGCGAATGGCGCAACAGCATCGCCAGTGACAGGATCGTGGCCAGCGGGTTGGCGATATCCTGGCCCGCGATATCGGGGGCGGAACCGTGAACTGGCTCGTAGATCCCCTTGCCGTCTGCATTGATGGCGGCCGAAGGCAGCATCCCGATCGAACCCGTCAGCATGGCGGCAAGATCGGACAGGATGTCGCCGAACATGTTGGTGGTGAGGATTACGTCGAACTGCAAGGGATCGCGCACCAGCTGCATCGCGGCATTATCCACGTACATGTGTTGCAGGGCGACCGCCGGATAGGACCCGGCGACGGCACTGACCACTTCGCGCCAGAGCTCGGTAGCCTCCAGCACGTTGGCCTTGTCCACGGAACAGATCCGGCCCCGGCGTTTCCCGGCAATGGCAAACGCCACGTGCGCGATCCGTTCAATTTCCGCTTCACTGTATATTAATGTATTGAACCCCACCCGCCGGCCGTCTTCGCCCGCGCGGATGCCGCGCGGCTCGCCGAAATAGATACCGCCCGTCAATTCCCGGACGATCATGATGTCGAGCCCCCTGACTACCTCCGCCCGCAACGTGGATGCCCCGGCCAGTTCATCGTAAAGCACGGCCGGCCGCAGGTTGGCATACACGCCGAGTCCTGCGCGGAGCGCAAGCAGGCCCCGTTCCGGCCGGCGCGATCGCTCAATGGTCTCCCATTTCGGACCGCCAACCGCCCCGAGAAGCACGGCATGGCTTTCCTGCGCCCTGGCCAGTGTGTCCGCGGGCAATGGGTCGCCGGTGTCGTCGATGGCCTGGCCGCCGATCAGGCCGTGTTCAATGACGATTCCGGCCAGACCGTGATCGGCGATCAGCGCACGCAATACCTTCTCCGCTTCCGCGACGATCTCCGGCCCGATCCCGTCACCGGGAAGTACCAGGATTTTCCTGCGCATTGACTGGACCATGGATTCAGCGTTCAAAAAAGTTGCACAGCATACCGCATGTCACCGCGTTCTTCGACTGGCGCTGCCCGGATGCTGGTTATACGCGCCTGTAAGCGCCCCTGCGTTTTGGCTTTCCCGGCGGTTTTCTGGACAGCGGGGGGCAATCACCTATACTACGGGCGCTTCACCCCCAACAGGATACGGTGACCAGATGAACCCGGGTCTTGCCAGGCTGCATCCCTATCCCTTCGAAAAACTTGATCGCCTGTTGCAGGATCTCGATCCACCGGCAGGCAAGCCGGCCATCGATCTTTCCATAGGTGAACCGAAACACGCCACACCCCCATTTATCCTGGAAGCGCTGCAAACCCATCTGCGGGAAGCGGCGGTTTATCCCAAAACCCGCGGGAGTGCGGAACTGCGCGTCGCCATCGCCGACTGGCTGGTCCGCCGCTTCCGGCTCCCCCCCGCCAGCCTCGATCCGGACAGGCATCTCCTGCCGGTCAACGGGACCCGCGAAGCCTTGTTTGCTTTCGCCCAGTGCATCATCAATCTCGGGAAGGGTGTCCCGGTCGTACTCTCGCCCAATCCGTTTTACCAGATCTACGAAGGCGCGGCGCTATTGGCGGGGGCGGAGCCCGTCTACATGAACTGCACGGCAGACACCGGTTTCCTCCCCGATATCGACGCCGTCTCCGAAGAAACCTGGCGGCGCTGCCAGTTGCTGTATCTCTGTTCACCGGGCAATCCGACCGGCGTGGTGATCGGCCGCGACACGCTGGCACGGCTGCTCGTCCTGGCCGACCGGCATGATTTCGTCATTGCCGCCGACGAATGCTATTCGGAGATCTATTTCGACGAGCAGGACCCGCCCATGGGCCTGCTGCAGGCGGCCGCAGGGATCGGCCGGGAGGATTACCGGCGGTGCCTGGTATTCCACAGCCTGTCAAAGCGATCCAACGTGCCGGGCATGCGCTCCGGTTTCGTCGCCGGGGACGAAACGCTGATCCGGGCATTCCTGCGCTACCGGACCTATCACGGCTGCGCCATGCCGGCCTATACCCAGGCGGCCAGCACCCTCGCCTGGCAGGATGAAACGCACGTGAGGGAAAACAGGCGCATGTACCGTGAAAAATTCGCAGCGGTCCTGGCTATTCTCGGGCCCGTCCTGCCTGTCGCGCGCCCGCAGGCGGGTTTTTATCTCTGGCCGGAACTGCCCGCCACCGACACGGCGTTCACCCGCGATCTCTATGCCCGCCAGCATGTCACCGTCCTGCCAGGCAGTTTCCTTTCGCGCACGGCAGGTGATATAAATCCCGGTGAACGGCGATGCCGCATCGCGCTCGTCGCCTCGCCGCACGAATGCACCGAGGCCGCCCGCCGCATCCGTGATTTTCTCAATTCCCTCTAACCTGATAACGCCTGGGGAAACCCGCCATGAACACGCTGGAAAACATCATCAACGAAAATTTTGAAAATCGTAAGGCCATCACCCCTGCGTCGGCGAGCGGGGAGTTGCAGGAGGCTGTCGGCGAGGTTCTGGCTGGCCTGGACAGCGGCAGGCTGCGGGTTGCCGAAAAAATAGACGGCGAGTGGGTGGTCCACCAGTGGCTGAAAAAGGCGGTATTGCTTTCGTTCCTGCTGGAAGACAACAAGGTTATCGACGGCGCCTTTACCAATTATTTTGACAAGGTGCCGGTGAAGTTCGCCGGGCTCGGCAGAAGCGAATTTGCAAAGGTCGGCGCCCGCATCGTCCCCCCCGCGACGGCGCGCTACGGATCCTACATCGCACCGAACGTGGTCATGATGCCGAGCTTCGTCAACATCGGCGCCTATGTGGATTCGGGCACCATGGTCGATACCTGGGCAACGGTCGGCTCCTGCGCCCAGATCGGTAAGAACGTGCACCTCTCCGGCGGCGTCGGCATCGGCGGGGTGCTGGAGCCGCTGCAGGCCAACCCCACCATCATCGAGGACAACTGTTTTATCGGCGCGCGATCCGAGGTGGTCGAGGGGGTGATCGTGGGCGAGGGCAGCGTGATCTCCATGGGCGTGTACATCGGCCAGAGTACCCGCATTTACCACCGGGACACCGGCGAGATCAGCTACGGCCGGATACCGCCCGGCGCCGTGGTCGTCTCCGGCAACCTGCCGTCCGCGGACGGCAAATACAGCCTGTACTGCGCCGTCATCGTCAAGCAGGTGGATAGTAAAACCCGCAGCAAGGTCGGCATCAACGAACTCCT
>CAZXGW010000007.1:13645-20467 GCA_964640355.1 uncultured Enterobacteriaceae bacterium | reverse complement strand
TAAAGACAGTCTCTGGGCATCACACCGGCAACATTGGAATTAAGTATACTGTCCCTTGAATGCTCTACGATTTGCCGCGTGTCATTACGGCATCGAGGCCGGTGCCGGCATGCAGGGTGATCTGGTTGAACGGTATCACCCAGCCCCGTTCATTGCAGGTGTCAACACAGACGCGCTGCAGCAGCCGGTTCATTACATAATAGGAATCCGCCGCCCCGCCCTTCATCAGGACATAGATCATATAGTTTAAAGCGGAGGCGCCCGCGTCCTGGAATTCAACCAGGATGTTTTCCACGTGCTTGCCCAGCTCGGACTGGCGTAACGCCTTCTCTATGGCGCCGTGCAGTACCTGCGGGATTTCCGTGGTGCTGATCGGCTGGTGCCGGTAGTCAATGCCGAAGGTTATCGTCACCCCGAAACCCTCCGACAGGTTGCGCGGTTCGCCGGCCAGGAAGTTCGTCGTGGTGTAGGTGCGCGTGGTGCCGCGCATCCTCAGCTGGACTATCTCCGGCGTCTGGCGCAAAACCTGCCCCACGGTGCCGTCGGACATCATGACCCAGTCGCCGGTCTTGGTGGGAAACCAGGGTTCATCGTCCCGGTAGGGCCGTGATACGAGTTCGAGCATTTCCGACAGCGGCAGGCGCAGCAGTCCCTCCAGCGCCGGGTTGTACAGCCGCGAATACACGCCGAGCGAACGCACCAGCCATGGCAAACCGTTGTAAATGACCCGTTCGCGTTCGCGCACCGCACCGATGTTGAGCAGCAGCTTGGCTTCATTGAGAAAGCGCGGCAGGTAATTCCGCAAACCCAGCAGCAAAACCAGCAGCACGATCAAGGCCAGTGTAAGCAGCAACGTGTCGCCGAGCACATACAACACCAGCAGCGCCACAAGAATCGACATGAACACGGTCAGCGCCTGATAGACATAGGCGATCATCCGCCTGCCCGTGGTGGTGGTACGCATCATGCCCTTCAGGTCCAGGCGGTAATACAGCAGATAAAGTCCTTTCATGAGGAAAAACGTTACAAGGAACGCGGCGATGGACAGCACCAGATTGAACCCGCGACCGGTGACAAATTCGTTTATTGACCGGCGTATCTGTACAAATATCTCTACGTCTTCTTTCTGCAGGATATCGAGTTGCAGCCGGCTGATCTCCTGTTCGTGCCGGATGCTGTCCAGCCGCCGCGTCCAGTTCCGGTGAATGTATTCCACGTTCTGGCGCGTGGCCTTGTCCAGGCCGTCATCCAGCAGCCGCTTCATGTTGTTCAGCGCCCGTTCCGCGATTTGCTCCTGGTTTTCGAGCATCGCCAGGCGGCTGTTCAGCCTCTCTATCTGCCTCGGTTTCTCGGTCAGCGCCTTGAGTTCCTGGAGCAGCGGCTTGAGGATGACCTGCAATTCACGTTTCCAGTCGAATTCCTCGTCCGGGCGCTCCGGATCGAACACGCTGAAATCGACGCCCCCCAGCACGATGTTCTCGAAGGATCGCCTGAGGTTGCTGATGTCCGCCTCCTCCCTTTCTATCCGCCATTCCAGATCCCGGCGATTGCTCTCGTCAGTTTCTCTGGCCAACTGCTTGCGCATTTGCTCAACCTGGGCGCGTTTTTCCTGTATTGACTTCTGTATGTCCTGCAGTTGCTGCCGGGCCTGTTGTACTTGCGTCGGGGCTTCCGGCGGCGGGGATGGTGCCTGTTTCTGGGCATGAGCCTGCCCGGGCGGAAGAACCGGCGCGCCGGCAATGGCGATAATCAGGAGCAGTTGTCGAAAGGTCATGGCTGTCTCAGATGCCGGCAATCGAGTCGGAGATTAATGTAAAGGAACCGTCCAAAGCCGCTGCTTCCGCAACAATCAGTCATTATTCTCACGGTTTGAATATTTTTCCCCCAAGTCCCTGGCGAGTCTTCGGGCCTTTTCAAGATCGGCGGTATTTAATCCTGCGCCGGTATTATCGCGGAACGGGCGGGCGTTTTTCAGTCCGCCCGAAGCGGCAACATCAAACCAGGCGTAGGCCCTGATACTGTCCTGTGGTGTGCCCTGCCCGGCGAGATACGCCACGCCGAGCATGAACTGCTCGGCGACATGCCCGTCCCTGGCCGCCTCGAGGTACCCTTCGAACGCTTCTACATCGTCTTCAGGCACCCCCAATCCCTTGCGGTACAGGTTGATCAGATTGTCCTGTGAATATGCGTAACCCGTTCGCGCCGCCTTGCGGTACCATGCAATCGCCTGTGCATAGTCCCGCTCGACACCGCGGCCGTTCTGGTACATCACGCCGAGATCGTGCATGGCGCTGATCCAGCCTTTTTCCGCCGATTTCCGGTACCACTTGATGGCCTCCGCATAATCCTGTTTAACGCCAATGCCGTCATGAAACATGTAGGCGATGTTGGCCTCGGCTTCGGCGTTTCCCTGCACGGCCGCCAGGCGCGACCACTTCATGGCTTCCAGGTAGTCGCGCTGCACGCCCAGTCCTTTGATATACAGCTGGGCAAGCCTGATCTGGGAGGAGGCCAGTCCCTGCTCGGCCGCCCTGGCGTACCAGGCGGCCGCTTCCCTGTGGTTCTGATCGACACCAAGTCCCCATTCATACATGATCCCCAGATTGTTCTGGGACTTGGCGTCACCACGTTGGGCAAGCGCTGTAAAACCGGCCAGCGCCGTATCATAGTTACCGGCCTCAAAGGCATCCACTGCCAGGTCAAATTCCGATTCCCTCCCGCAGGCGGATAACAGCAGCAGCAGCGCCAAAGCAGGCAGTGTTTTCAAGTTGATCCCACCGTTCAGGATAAAGTTGGCATTTTACAGGATAGATGTACGATAGATGGGGTCGACCTCGGCAATTCATTGATTTTTCATCAACTACATCCCGCCTTGGTCCCCTGGACGTGCTTAAACCGCCCTTATCACCCCCAAAATGGTGACTCTAAAGTTTCGGAGTGTCCTGAATCACCGTATTACCGGTACCCAAGGAAAGATTTTTCACTCTTAACGGGAGTATTTTGCCGGTAAAAAGCCGTGTTTAAGGGCAAAACCATCAAGGTATACTGCCAGCCTTACAATGAAATCAGCAAGTTGCACTGATCCGACCCTGGTCTTCCTGGTCTTTAGCCTGATACTGATGGCCTGCGGTGCGGGGAGCGCGTCTGCCGGCGGTGATCCGGCCTTGGCGCGCGCGGAATCGCTAGTCTACAACTGCTTTACGTGTCACGGCCCGGTGGGCAGAAGCAAGGGGATCATCAAGAGCCTGAACGGCCTGGACGCGGGAAAGATCAAAACCAGGTTGCTGGAATTCCGGAAAGGAGAGGGGGATCCCACCGTAATGAACCGCATTGCTGCCGCTTTTACCGATGAAGAAATAGACATCATAGCCGACTACCTGGCCGGCCTGGAATAACACGCATGGACCGACAGCGCCGCCAGTTCCTCGGACGACTTGGCGCCGCGGGCGTCTTCATCGCGGCAGGCCTGCCTCTCCTGAAATCCTGCAGCCGTGGCAACGGCGGCCCGCGCTCCAGGGTGGTTGTCATTGGCGGCGGTTACGGCGGAGCGACCTGCGCGAGATACCTGAGACAGATCGATCCCCGAATCGGCGTCACGCTGGTAGAACCGAAACAGCACTATGTTTCCTGCCCCTTCAGCAACGCCGTGCTGGGGGGGCTGCAGCCGTTTGACCATCTCGTACAGCGCTACGTTCGCCTGCGCGCCCAGGGTGTCGAGATCGTCCATGACCGGGCGGTATCCCTCCATCCGGACAGGCAAGAGATTAAACTGAAGGGCGGCGATTCGCTGGCTTACGATCGGGTGGTCATCTCTCCCGGGATCAGCATGCGCTGGAATTACATCCCCGAGGGCTATGATGCCGCGGCCGCCCACGTCTTGCCCCACGCCTGGACGGGGGGTGATCAGCTAAAACTGCTGCATCGGCAATTAACGGCGATGAAAGACGGTGGGCTGTTCGTCATCTCGGTCCCCGGTGCGCCGTTTCGCTGCCCGCCGGGGCCTTATGAGCGCGCCAGTCTTGCCGCCCATTACCTGAAAACGCAAAAACCCCGATCAAAGATCCTGATCCTCGACGCCAATGAAAAATTCGCCAAGCAGGATCTGTTCGAAGAGGCCTGGGAGGCGCTTTACGGCGACATGATCGAACGGATCCCGATTTCCCGCGGCGGCATCGTCGAACGGGTCGATGTCAGCACACGCACCCTGTTTGCGGAAGCCGGCCGGTTCCAACCGGACGTCGCCAACATCATTCCGTTCCAGTCCGCCGGCACGTTTGCACTGGAGAACAACCTGGCCGATGACACCGGCTGGTGCCCGGTGGAGCACGACACGTTCGAATCCACGCGGGTAAATAACGTCCATGTGCTGGGTGACAGCTGCCTGGCCGGTGCCATGCCGAAATCGGCGTCCTCCGCCAACAGCCAGGCGAAGGCCTGCAGCCTCGCCATCGCTGCACTGGTAAAGGGCGAGAAGCCGCCGGCCCCCTCCTATCACAATACCTGCTACAGTCTCGCGAGCCCCGACTACGGGTTCTCCATCAGCGATATGTATGTTTACAAAGGCGGAGGGATAAAAACCGTGGAAAGGGCCGGGGGCCTGAGCCCGCTGCGCGCATCACCGGAGTACCGGAGGAAAGAAGCCGAGTACGCGCAGGGCTGGTTTGACAACATCAACGCGGATACGTTCGGCTGAATTCGCGCCAGCGGACGCTGCTTGTCTTCGGCCCGGTTTTGTAAAAAAATACCCCGGGTCGGGCCTTGCACCGATACCGTGTTTTGCCGCCGCCAGGGACGATCGCGATCATCCCGTCAGGCGGTAAAGACACTGCTACACCCCATGCACTGGAGCCTGGCAAGAGATGGAAGGCAGTTACGATCTCAACCTGGTCGCCCTCTCACTGGTGATCGCCGTCATCGCCTCCTATGCCGCGCTCGATCTGGCCGCGCGCCTGACCACGGCGCAGGGAACGCTGGCGGGCCTCTGGCTCATTGGCGGCGCATTTGCGCTGGGCGCCGGCATCTGGTCGATGCACTTCGTCGGGATGCTGGCGTTCCGGCTGCCCATCCCGATGGGCTACGACCTGGCGATCACCATCCTGTCGATGATCATCGCCATCGTGGTATCGGGATGCGCCCTGTGGGCCATGAAGCGCCCCGTCCTGACCCCGACGGCCACGGTCCTCGGCGCGGTCCTGGTGGGGGCCGGCATCGCCGCGATGCACTACACCGGCATGGCGGCCATGCGCATGTTACCGCCGATCGACTACGACCCCCTGCTCGTTGCCGCCTCCGTGCTCATCGCGATCGGCGCGGCCTGGTTGGCCCTGGAACTGGCGTTCCACCTGCGGCGCACGCATTCCCTCATGGTCATCGTGGCGAAGTTCGGCAGCGCGGTCGCGCTCGGACTCGGCATCGGCGGCATGCACTACACCGGCATGGCGGCGGCCCGCTATGCGCCTGACAGCATCTGCCGCGCTGCGGGTCCGGGCGGTGGCATCGACAGTTTCGCGCTGGCCGCGATCATCGCGCTCGTCACCATCGTCATCCTGCTGATGACCCTGGCCACCGCGGCGCTCGACGCCCATTTCGCCACCGAAAACGCAAGGCTCGCGGTCGCGCTGAAATCCGCAAACGACCGGTTGCGCCATATCGCGATGCACGATCACCTGACCGGCCTGCCGAGCCGGCTGCTGCTCGAAGACCGGGCAAGTTTGGCGGCGAGCCACTCCGATCGAATTGGAAAGCCTTTCGCCCTGCTGATGATCGATCTCGACAGGTTCAAGCCCGTCAATGACACTTTCGGCCACCGGATCGGGGATGAACTGATATGTGCCGTTGCCGAACGTCTGCGCTATTGCCTCAGGAAGGAAGACACCGCGGCGCGCGTCGGCGGCGACGAATTCGTGATCCTGCTGACCGAACTTTCCTCGGAAAGCGACGCGGGAATGGTCGGCAGAAAAATTTCTGACGGGCTGTCACGGCCGTTTCACATCGACGGCCATGAACTGAACATCTCGTGCAGTATCGGCATCAGCATCTATCCCCGCGACGGCAGGGACCTTGGCACGCTGATGGCGAAGGCCGACCAGGCCATGTACCGGGTAAAGCGGGAGGGCGAGGGAGCTTATGCTTTTTTTACAAAATCACCTGCGCCGGGCTGAGTGATCGCGACTGCCAGAAGGCGCCGGTAATTTGACGCCAGGTAGCAGAGCAGAAACACCGCGAACATCAGTTCCTGCAGTTCGCTGTAACGGAGATCCGTCGGCAGGGAGGCGATGTCAAAAACGGTCTTGATCCTTTCCGGGAGTTTGACCAGAAGCGCCAGCAGCGCCGCCGGGAAACAGGCGAAGCCCGGCCAGAACCAGTACGCCCAACCGTCCCGGGCGAAGATCTCCCCCCGCCACCGGCGCCAGCCGGCCACGAGGATCCCGCCGATGACGACCCAGAGCTCGAGCAGCAGCCGCGGTTTCTGATCGAACCAGCTGCTGATGTTGTGGATATTGGTCTCCTGCTGATCGTTGATGTCTTTCAGGCGCTCCGGCGTCTCCCAGCCGGCGAGGTGCTGGCCCCAGCTTAAATCCTCGCCCGCGAAATACACGCAGCCGGCCGTAACCAGCAGCAGCCAGTAACCCAGCCATGCCGTCGGCAAGCCCTTTCGCCGCCGGAAGGCCCGTACGCCGTAAACAATCGCGAACACGAGGATCAACGGCGTCGCCAGTTCCACTACACCGAGTTCGCGCTCAAACCAGTACTCATAGGCCGGCCGTGCAAGGCTGAAGAACGCGCCGTAGACCGCCGCGACCAGGCCCAGCGGCAGCCATA
>CAZXGW010000007.1:0-13545 GCA_964640355.1 uncultured Enterobacteriaceae bacterium | reverse complement strand
GCAAGGCTGAAGAACGCGCCGTAGACCGCCGCGACCAGGCCCAGCGGCAGCCATAACCGGACCCACGGCGAAAGCTCCGATCCATCGTTCCTTAAAATAGCGGCAGCGCGTGACATCGATCAGCGCGTTAAAGGCGGGGCTTCAACCGATCGCGCGGACGATCAGCGGCACGTAATGATCCACGAGCAGCAGCGCGAATAAAGCCATGAGGTAGTGAATGGAATAGGTAAAGGTCCGCATGGCGAGTTCGTCACTGTGATCGCCCTGCATGCGTATGGCGTGATACAAAAAGCCGCCGCCGAGCACAATCGCGCCGGCAAGGTACAGCGGTCCACTCAGGTAGGTGACAAACGGCAGGACGCTGACGCCGCAGAGGACGATGGTATAGAGCAAAATGTGCCGGCGGGTATATTGCGTGCCGTGGGTGACGGGCAGCATGGGGATGTCGGCCGTGGCGTAATCCTTGAGCCGGTAGATCGCCAGCGACCAGAAATGCGGCGGCGTCCAGGCGAAGATGATCAGGAACAGCAGCAGCGAATTCGGATCGAGCGTTCCGGTTACCGCCGTCCAGCCGAGCACCGGTGGCGCGGCGCCGGCGGCGCCGCCGATCACGATATTCTGCGGCGTGGCGCGTTTCAGGTACATGGAATAGACAAACCCGTAGCCGATCAGCGAAACGGCGGTCAGCACGGCGGTGAGTGCGTTCACGAACCAGGTGAGGATGATCATGGCGAGCGCGCCGAGAAAAAAGGCGAACAGGATGGCGTTGGGAATGCTGACAGTGCCCTGCGGCAGCGGCCGGCGCCGGGTGCGCGCCATGAGCGAATCGATCCGGCAGTCCACCACGTGATTGATCGCGGCCGCCGAGGCCGCGGCGAGGCCGATGCCGAGGGTGCCGAACAGCAGCGCCGGCAGGGGTACCATGCCGGGCGTCGACAAGAACATGCCGACGACCGCCGTGAAGACGATGAGCGAGACGATCTTCGGCTTGCACAGCGCGAGGTAATCGCGCCATCGGGACACCACGGGAAGCGTGGAAGACTGTTCAGCCAAGGGATGCTCCGCCAGTAATTCTTGCCGCAGCCGATCGATGCAGCAGTGCGACTGCGGAAAGTAATAATAGCGCGGCCACGCCGTTATGCGCCACCGCCACGGGCAGAGGCAAAAGCAACAGGACGTTGCTGATGCCAAGGCCGATCTGGATGACGAGAAGCGCCAGCATCAGCCAGCCGATTCGGGCCAAAATCCGGTCGGTACTCAGGACGGATTGCAGGATCACGGCGCCGATGATCACAGAGGTCACCACGGCACCGAGGCGGTGGATCATGTGGATCGCGGTGCGCGCTTCGGTTCCCAGGATCCCGCCTTCATAATCTATCCCGGTGCCGCGCCAGAGGATAAATCCTTCCGCGAAATCCATCGGCGGCCACCACGCCCCCCGGCAGGTGGGAAAATCCGGGCAGATCAGCGCGGCATAATTGGCGCTGGTCCAGCCGCCGAGCAGGATCTGGACGGCCAGTATGATCAGGCCGGCCACGGCCCACGGAAAACAGTCGCCCGCTCCACCGTTTCCCCTTCCGGATCGCTCCAGGTCCAGCAGCAGCCAGAACAGCAGCGCGAGCAGGGTCAGGCCGCCCGCCAGGTGCGCCATGACAACCACGGGTTTAAGCAGCAGGGTGACGGTCCACATGCCGAGCAGCGCCTGGGCCGTGACGAGCAGCAGGAGCAGGCCAGGCAGCAGGACGGACTGGCCGGACGCATGCCGACGCCGCCAGGCGATCACCGCCAGCACCAGGATCACGACACCGAGCGTGCCGGCCGCATAGCGGTGGATCATCTCTTTCCAGGCCCGGCCGGCCTGGAGCGGGCGATCGGGGAAAAGCTGATCTGCCACGGCCTTCTCTTCCGGTACCGTCAGTTCACCATAACACCCCGGCCAATCCGGGCAGGCCAGCCCCGCGTGTGACAGTCGCACGTAGGCGCCGAGTACCGTGACCACAAAGGCAAGTACCAGCGCAAGGCGTGTCAGGTTGAGGAACAGCGTTGCCGGCGGCATGCGCGCCGCCTGATATATTTCATTCTCTGCCATGTGCTTTCATCAATTTTTTTCAGAATTTCAACAGGCGCTCCAAGTCCCTGATGATGCCGGAGGGATCCGTCTCCGGCGGATAATGCATCATCAGGTAGCCGTTCGGGTCCACCAGGAAGAGCGCGTGGCCCGGCCCGTTTCCGTTTAGCACAAAACTCGCCAGGAACCCGTCGCCTGCCCGGTCAGACCGCAGGATCAGTTGTCCCGGATAATCATTGAGGACGGCGGCCCCCGGGCCCATGAGTGTCGCCTCGTCAAGCACTATGACGCGCTGAACCCGGAACATTTTCTTGCCGACGGCCAGGCGGATCTGGCGCATCCGGTAAAGATTGTCCCGGCAGCCGGCGTCGCAGTCGTCACCGGCAAAGGCGACCAACGTCCATTTACCATGTAAAAAAGTCTGCGTGTTTTGCGATGGATCAAACAACGCGGCGTTTTCCAGAAGCCGTGGCGGTTCGATCAGGGTGCCGTGCTGCAGCGTGCCACCGCGATCGCGCATGACATCCGTATAAAACACCAGATACCAGGATCCGAGCACCGGCAGCGCGAACACGAGAACCAGGACAACCAGCAAGATCTTGTCCCGGCGGGCCGCCGTCTCTTCCCGTGCCATGCTTCAGCCTGCCTTTTTCAGGTTGACCGCGAGATATATCACGAGCAGCGTGGCGGCCAGCGCGAACCATTGAAACGCGTAGGCGAGGTGTCTTTCCTCGCCCGATCCAGGAACGTGCCATTCGCGCAGGTAGCCGTGATCGGATTCCGGGAGGAGCCGCAGCACGTACGGCAGGAGGTCCTGCCCGGCGAGTCCGGCGATCTGATCCGGGTCGATATAGGCCACGCGCACGATCCCGACGGCCAGGGTTTCCGCCTGCCCGCCGGCGAGACGCATGCCGGCAGCAGGAATATCGCCGGCGGTTGCGATGATCTCGATCTCGCCCGCGGGTACGGAGAGCGGCGGCGGCCGGGACCGATCATCCCCCGCCTTCACCCAGCCCCGGTTGACCAGCAGCCGGGCATTCCCGCCAGCCGGCATGAACAGCGCAAACACGTGATAGCCGGCCTCGCCGTTTTGCACCTGGTTGTCGAGCAGGATCGTCAGGTTGCCGTCAAACGTTCCCCTGGCCTTCACGTTCCGCCACAGCATGGCGTTCTTGTCGCCATGAAGCGCTTTCGCAACGTCAAGATCCATCGCCGGCGCGGCCTGCCGTGAAAGGTACAGCTCGTGGATCGCGCGTTTCTGTTCCGCCCGATCCAGCTGCCAGAAACCCAGCATCACAAGCCCCGGCAGAACCACCATGACGGCGAGTGTCGGCCACAACCGGGGCGTAAACTGCCAGCGTCCCGCACGCACGTCAGCCTGCCCGACAGAACGGCATCCTGCCCGTGTAAGGGTCCACGTTCGAAGGTATACTCGTTTTATACCCACCGCGAGCGCGCACCATGTCCGGCCCGGCGATCTTCAAGGCCATTGTAATCCTGCTGCTGATAGTCATTGTCATCGCCCTGTCTTCGGGCATGTTTTTTCTCGTCAGGGACAAGGGGCAAACGGATCGGACCGTGAAATCATTAACGGTGAGGATCATACTTTCGATTGCCCTGTTCGTATTGCTGCTGGTCGGCTTTGCGACGGGATTGATTCGCCCGCACGGGATCCTGCCTCCCCCGCAAACAGAAAAGGCGCTGCCGTAGCAGCGCCTTTACCGGGCACGGATGCGATTCAGCTACAGCCAGTAGACAAAGGTAAACAGTCCAAGCCACACCACGTCGACAAAATGCCAGTACCACGCTACGCCTTCAAAGGCGAAATGATGCTCCGGTGTGAAATGGCCCTTTATCGAGCGCGCAAGGATTACGGTCAGCATGGTGGCGCCCAGCGTCACGTGTGCGCCATGGAACCCGGTCAGCATGAAAAAGGTGGAGCCGTAGATGCCGGAGCTTAATTTCAGATCCAGCTCATCATAGGCATGGATATACTCGCTGGCCTGCAGACCGACAAACAGGAACCCGAGCACGACCGTGACGAACAGCCACCAGCAGAGTCCCTTGCGGTTGCCCCTTTTCAGATCCCAGTGCGCAAGCGTCACCGTCGCACCGCTGGACAGCAGGATCACCGTATTCAGGGCCGGTACGCCCCACGCGGGTATGATCTCCTTGATCTGGGTGTAGGCCGATTTGGCGCCGGCCAGCGTCGCGTCGGGCGTGGTCATCAGCGGCCAGATGGCCTCAAAGGACGGCCACAGGATCTCATGGGTCACGAGCTTTGATCCCTCTCCGCCCAGCCAGGGCACGGACATGGTGCGGGCGTAATAGAGCGCGCCGAAAAACGCGGCGAAAAACATCACCTCCGAAAAGATGAACCAGCTCATCCCCCAGCGGAAGCTGATATCCACCTGCTGGTTGTACCTGCCATGCACGCTCTCTCCAATGACATCGGCGAACCAGCCTGAAAACATATAAACGAGCACCGCCACGCCGATACCGAGGATGAAGGCGCCGAATCCCGAGCCGTTCAGCATGACGGCCGCGCCGAAAAAGCAAACGAACAGGGCGACCGAGCCTACAATCGGCCAGCGGCTCGGATCCGGGATGAAATACATACTTTGTGCGTCAGCCATGATGTTTCCCCAGTTTTATTATCGTCTCAGATTCTCGTGTCGCCGGCAGACTGTGCCGCCGTTTCATTGGCGCCGGGGGCCAGGAAAAAGGTGTAGGAAAGGGTCAGCGTGGAAATTCTCTTGGGCAACCCGGAATCCACGACGAAGCGAACCGGCATCTCCCTGCGCTCACGCGGCCCCAGGGTCTGGTGGGTAAAGCAGAAACATTCCGTCTTGTTGAAGTAGAGGGAGGCCTGCGCCGGGGCCACGCTGGGAATGGCCTGGCCGACCACGGGCCGGTCGCTCATATTTTCGACGACAAAGACGGCGTCCGCCAGTTCACCCGGGTGGACCTGCATCCTGCTTACCCCCGCCCTGAACTCCCAGGGCAGGCTGCCGTTGACATTGGTATCGAATTCCACGGTGACGAGCCGCTGCGGGTCGATGGCGAGATCCCGCACCCGGTCCTCCGCGATCACCCCCGTTTTCCCGCCGAACCCCGTGAGTTCGCAGAACACGTTATAAAGCGGCACCAGGGCGTAGCCGAACCCGAACATGGCGAAAGCGACGAGAAACAGTTTAGCCGCGGTGCGCGTTGCCGCCGACATCAGTGGTGCCACTGCATGAAGATGAACCCGGCATAAAATGCAAGCGCCACCACGCCGAGGAAAATGGCGAGGCGCCTGTTTCTTGCCGCCAGCCCGGGGGTCACCGGTTTCCTTTCATCGTCCATCTGCCGTGCGTAGCCTCATCAGGAGTGCGCCGTGGCGTCCGTGACCTGCGGGGGCGTGGTAAAGGTGTGGAACGGCGGCGGCGAAGGCAGCGTCCACTCAAGTCCGTGCGCCCCCTCCCAGACCTGCTCGGTGGCCTTGACGCCGCCCAGCACGCACTTGACGATGATGTAAACAAACAGCAGCTGGCTGAAGCCGAAGACAAAGCCGCCGATGCTCGAGATCATATTGAAATCGGTGAACTGGACGTTGTAGTCGGGAATGCGCCGCGGCATGCCGGCCAGTCCCAGGAAATGCTGCGGGAAGAACAGGACATTGACAGAGATCACGGACAGCCAGAAATGCCATTTGCCGAGCAATTCATCGTACATGTGCCCCGTCCATTTCGGCAGCCAGAAATAGGCGCCTGCGAACAGGGCGAACAGGGCGCCCGTCACCAGCACGTAATGGAAGTGGGCGACGACGAAATAGGTGTCATGATACTGGAAATCGGCCGGCGTGATCCCGAGCATGAGCCCCGAGAAGCCGCCGATGGAAAACAGGATGACGAAGGAAATGGCGAACAGCATCGGCGTCTCGAAGGTCATCGATCCCTTCCACATGGTCGCCACCCAGTTGAAGATCTTGACGCCGGTCGGCACGGCGATGGACATCGTCGCGTACATGAAGAACAGCTCGCCCGCGAGCGGCATGCCGACCGTAAACATGTGGTGCGCCCACACAAAAAAGGACAGGAAGGCGATCGAGGCCGTGGCGTAGACCATGGATTCGTAACCGAACAGCGGCTTGCGGGCAAAGGTCGGGATGATCTGCGAGATGATACCGAAGGCGGGCAGGATCAGGATGTATACCTCCGGGTGCCCGAAGAACCAGAAGACGTGCTGGAACATCAGCGGGTCTCCGCCGCCGGCCGCACTGAAAAAGCTGGTGCCGAAATACCTGTCCGTCAGCAGCATGGTCACGGCGCCGGCCAGCACCGGCATGGAGGCGATGAGGAGAAACGCGGTGATGATCCACGTCCAGACAAACAGCGGCAGCCGCATGAAGGTCATGCCGGGCGCGCGCATGTTGAATACCGTCGCGATGATGTTGATCGCCCCCATGATCGAGGAGATGCCGAGAAAGTGCACAGCGAAGATCACGAAGGGCAGGGCGTCGCCGGTCTGCAGCATCAGCGGCGGATACATGGTCCAGCCGCCGGCCGGACCGCCGCCTTCCATGAACAGTGTCGACAGCAGCAGGGTGAAGGCAAACGGCAGGATCCAGAAGCTCATGTTGTTCATACGCGGCAGGGCCATGTCCGGCGCGCCGACCATCATCGGCACCAGCCAGTTGGCGAACCCCACGCCGGCGGGCATGATGACGCCGAAGATCATGACCAGCGCATGCATGGTGGTCATGGAATTGAAGAACAGCGGATCCACGAACTGCAGGCCGGGCTGAAACAGCTCGGCGCGGACGATGAGTGCCATGGCACCGCCGATGAAAAACATGATCAGGGCGAACACCAGGTACATGGTGCCGATATCCTTGTGATTTGTAGAAAACAGCCAGCGGCCGATACCGGTGGGCTTGTGATCGTGGTGTTCGTCATGGGTGGCTGCGTAGCTCATGGGTCTTTCCTCGCTCGCTTTAAACTTTTCGCTTCACTTTAAACCTGATATGTCCGGATGTCTGCGTTGTCAGCGCGCCGCCTTGACGTCTTTCGGCTGCACTGCCTCGCCCGTGCTGTTGCCCCAGGAATTCCGTTCGTAGGTAATCACCGCGGCGATGTCCGTATCGGACAGCTGGGCGCTGAAGGCGGGCATCAGGTTCTTGCCGTTCAACACCATCGCGATGTGTCCGGCAACCGGGCCGGTGGCAATGGCGCTGCCGGCGAGCGCCGGAAACGTGCCGGGGATACCCTGGCCCGTGGCCTGGTGGCAGACGGCGCAGGTGGTGGTATAGACCTCCTGGCCCTTGCTCGTCAGTTCCTCCATGCCCCATTCCCGGTCCGCACCCGCGGCGGCTTCCGCCTGGGCCAGTTTCATTTCCGCCACCCAGGCATTATATTCATCTTCAGGGACAACCTTCAGCACGATGGGCATGTAGGCGTGATCCTTGCCGCAGAGCTCGGCGCACTGGCCGCGATAGACGCCGGGTTTTGTAACGATGGCCCAATTATCATTGATAAACCCGGGAATGGCGTCCCGCTTCCAGCCGAGCGCCGGCACCCACCAGGCATGAATCACGTCATTGGCCGTCGTCAGAAGGCGCACCTTCCTGTTTGCGGGGATCACGACCGGCCTGTCCACGTCCAGCAGGTAGTTGTCAACCGCGCCGGGGTTGATGCCGGAACCGCGCGCGCTTGCGTCACGGCTTGCCTGCGTGATCACGCTGAAGAAACCGAAGCCTTCGTTTAGATAGTCGTATTTCCATTTCCACTGGTAGCCGGTGATCTTGATGGTAATGTCCGCGTCGCCGGTCTCTTCCATCTTGATGAGGGTCTTGGTGGCGGGGATGGCCATGATGACGAGGATCAGGATCGGGATGATCGTCCATACCGCCTCGGCCATGGTGTTGTGATGAAATTTGGCGGCCACGGCGCCCTTGTCCTTGCGGTGATGGAAGATCGACCAGAACATGACGCCGAAAACGCCGATGCCGATGAGGGTGACAATCCAGAGGATTAACATGTGCAGGTCATAGACCTGTTCGCTGATGGGCGTCACCCCGCGCGTCATGTTGAGCCCCCAGTCCGCGCTGGCCGGCGTCGCGCCCAAACCCAGCACCGGCATTAAAGCCAGCGGCAGGTACTTTCGCAGTTTCTGAACAGGCATGCGGTTTTCCTCAGGAATGAATGATCAGGACCATCGTTCAGGTTGTGGCATAACGCAGGTGGCCGGGCGTTGCTGTTTTCAGGGCCCGGTCCAGTTCCAGGGCCAGCCCCTGCCGCTCCTGCTCGTTCAGAAACCGCCCGATTTCCACTTCACGCCCGTGGGATCGGATCAACAGCCGGCTGGGATACCAGCTGTGCCACGATCGCTCCAGGATCACCCTGGCCCAGGCGCGCTGAAAGGTGTGGCGTGACTCGGGGATGTTTCTGCCCCGCTCGACGGTAATCAGGTCAGGATCGATCCTGATGACTTCCTGCACGCCGCCGCGCCAGGCACATACATAGAGCGCCGCGCCGAGCGCAATCACCTCGAGGCCGGAAAAGGGAAGGATCAGCGTCAGTCCGATGAGATAAAACGAGACGCCAATCGTCAGGGTAAGGGCGGTGATGCCAAGATAGACAAGGAGCAGCGCATGCCATGACATTGCTTGGTTCGGCTTCACGATAAAGCCGGCCCCCGGATTCTCCGGTCCGCCCAGGTAAAGAACCACCTAACTCCCCCGAGATTTAGTTCCGTACGATTTTCGACTTGACAGGCTTTGCAGCCGTTTGATGCCGGACAATATGCCCCATAATCGCGGTGCTATGCAAGACTTTGCCGGGCGGGGTTCAGATGTCCTGAAGTGACCCCGCCTGCAGGAAGCGGGGCGAGATCCTTTCCGCCATCCTGCCGACGTCCAGTGTCTCTGCAAATGGCAGAACACCCAAAAGCGGTCTGCAAATACGCGCGCTCAGTGTTGCAAGTGTCCTGTCCGGTTCCTGGTACTCCGGATCAATCGCGCTTGCCATCCAGCCGGCAAGAGGAACGCCGTCCGCCATGATGGCCTCTACGGTCAGCAAGGCATGATTGATGCAGCCGAGACGCATGCCGACGACGAGAATCACCGGCAGGTTCAGGGTGCGGACCAGATCCGCGAGCGTGGTCCGTTTGCCGAGCGGCACCCGCCAGCCGCCGATTCCTTCCACCACGACAACGTCATTCCGGCGGGCGAGCGCATGGTAAGCCTCGGCGATCACGCTGAGTGTGATCTCAGTTCCCGACAGTTCCGCGGCGATGTGCGGAGCGATGGGCGGGACAAAGGCGTAAGGATTCACGAGCGCGTAGGCATTCGCGCCGGATGACTGTGCCTGCAGGCACAGCGCATCGCCGTTTCGCGGGCCCTCTTCCGTTTCCTCGCAGCCGCTCGCCACCGGTTTCATGCCGGCGACGCGTTTACCCAGCGCCTGGAACGCGGCCATTAACGCCAGCGCCGCCCAGGTCTTGCCTGCACCCGTGTCAGTGCCGGTGACAAAGAGACCGCTTGCCGTCATGGGCAAGGAAGTGCTCCATCGCGATGATTAATTCCGGCGGCGCCCTTTAACGATCTCAACGGGCACATAGGCGGCGTCCCCGACCCGGCGTTGCCTGCCGGTGGCGGGTGCCCAGCCGTGACCATAGACTATCTCATAGGTTGACGGCAGTCGGCCCTCGTGCCGGTATTGTTCATAAGCTGCCTGCATGGCCCTGAACCTGGTTTTGCCAGTCAACCCCCTGTGCCTGTCCTCGTTCATGTTGTGCGCGCCGAGGGATTTCAGGTCATGCATCAGGCTCAGGCAGTCCGGGTAGGTCATCGTGACGTGTTCCACATCCATGACGACGCCCTCGAGCCCGGCGCGCACCACGGCGTCACCGATATCATGCATGTCAAAAAACGTGTTGACATGGATATTGCCGTCGGCGGCCGCCCAACTGGTGCGCAATTCCCTGAGCGTATCCGGGCCCAGCGTGGCAAAGATGAAGAGGCCGTTGGGGGCCAGCACACGAGCGGACTCGGCAAAGACCCGATCCAGGTCATTGCACCATTGCAGCACCAGGCTGGAAAAGACGAGGTCGATAGCGCCTGCGGCGATCGGCAGCGCTTCCGCGTCCGCCTGGAAATAATGGTGGCGGGAAAACAGCCAGGGACCCCTGCGCCGCGAGATCTGCAGCATGCGCCGTGAGAGATCAAGCTGCAGTACCCGCGCCTTTCGGTAACGGCTCGCCAGTGCCCTGGCCGAACCGCCGGTACCCGCGCCCACGTCCAGAACCCATCCGGGTTTGAGGGTGACCAGGTCTAGCCGTGCGATCAACCGCCCGGTGACGGTCTTCTGCAAAACCGCGCGTTCCTCGTAGCCGTCGGCCGCCCGATCAAAACTGGCGGCGATGCGGTGCTTGTCAAACCGGTTCATGCTGTTGTGCCGGCAGCCCCTCCTCCAGCAGGCGAGCCGCCAGGCGGCTGTGTGAAATAAATGGTGCGTGGCCGGCCGCGGCGATCTGATACACCCGCACGCCGGGGTGGAGCAATTTCACGGCCTCGGCGATTCCCGCCGGGATGAGGGTGTCGCGCGCCCCGAGAATCATCGTCACAGGACATGCAAGGCATGCAAGTTCGTCCCGCAAATCCGCTTCCACCAGGATTTTAAGGCCGCCGAGAAGGATGTCGATCGGGGCCGGGCAGGCGATTGCCAGAGGCAGCAGGGTGTGCGCGGTCTGCCGCGGTGCGGCGTCGCCCCGCGCCACAAGCCAGGCAAATTCCCGCAATACGCGTTCACGGGCCTTGGGCAAACGTTCTGCCATGTCCCGGATCATCGCCAGACTGATACCCCCCGGCCAGTCCTGCTTGCTGATGAAACAGGGGGTGCTGGCAAGAAGCACGAGACGCCTGACCCGGTGTGGCCGGCGGGTAGCCATGCGGATCGCGGCCAGGCCTCCCAGCGACCAGCCAATGAGGGTAATGTCCCGTCGGACAAGCGGCATGAGCGAACCGGCCAGATTGTCGATATCGGTGGGCGGGGTGGTGAGCGGCGAAGATCCGTATCCCGGCAGTGCCGCCACGCTGACGCGATAGTCGTGCTTCAGGGCCGCCACCAGATCCGCGAAAACGCGCGCATCGAAACCCCAGCCGCCGATCAGGCCCAAGGCGGGCTTCGTGTTCACCGGTGAAATACCCTCAAATGACGGCCGCCAGGGCATCCAGCAGGCGATCGATGTGCTGCTCGGTGTGCGCCGCGGTCAGGGTTATCCGCAGGCGGGAGGTGCCCTGCGGTACGGTGGGCGGGCGGATGGCGGCGATGTAGATATCCCGTTCGAGGAGGGCCCTGCTCGCTCTCACGGCGGCCTCGGCATCTCCGAGCACGAGTGGCTGAATGGCGGTGGCCGAGTCTTTCAGGGGAAGATCGAGGTGTCCGGCACCCTGCCTGAAATAGCGGATCAGGGATTGCAGCCGCTCTGCGCGCCAGGGCTCTTCCCGGATCAATTCAAGGGCCCGGAAAGCGGCACAGGCGAGCGCAGGCGGCAGGGCGGTGGTGTAAATATACGGCCGCGCGGCCTGCACCAGCCTGTCGATAAGCGCGTCATCGCCGGCGACAAATGCGCCATAGACGCCGAGCGCCTTGCCGAAGGTGGCCATGAGAGCCGGTACGGCCTCCGCATCGAGCCCGTAGTAATCCACTATGCCCCCCAGGCCGTTGCCCAGCACCCCGAAACCATGGGCATCATCCACCAGCAGCATGGCATCGTATCGGCGGCAAAGGCTGGCGATCGGCGGTAGCGGGGCGATATCACCGTCCATGCTGAACACCCCGTCGGTGCACACCAGGCGCATGCCGGTACGCGTCGTATCCAGGAGGTTTTCGAGCGATGCCGGCTCGGCGTGCCGGTAGCGCCTGAGCTTCGCGCCCGAAAGCCGGGCAGCGTCAATCAGAGAGGCATGGTTCAGGCGATCGCCGAACACCGTGTCACCGCGGCCACACCAGGTACTGATCAACGCCTGGTTGGCCATGTAGCCGTTTGCGAAAACCAGGGCACGCGGTCGGCGGGTAAATGCCGCGAGCGCCTGTTCAAGCTCAGTGTGCGCCCGGCTGTAGCCGCACACCAGCGACGAGGCGCCGCTGCCAACGCCGTAGTCGTCAATCCCTTTTTTCATGGCGGCGGCCAGCGCCGGATGGCTGGCCAGGCCAAGGTAATCATTGCTGCAGAAGTTCAGGACCCGCTGGCCTTGCAACTGTATGACCGGTCCCTGAGAGCCTTCCAGAATGCGGCGTTGGCGCTTGACTGCCGCCGCGCCCCCCCTCTGGCCATGGCGGAAAAATGCCTGGGCCCCGGAAATGGCGATACCGGCGGACCGGGGTGCGCGCAAACGCCCGCCGGTCAATGCAGCGCCCTCAGGCCGAGCCGCCTGAAGAGCCGCTGATCCTTGTCCTGCTGCGGGTTTTCGGTGGTCAATAATTTCTCGCCGTAAAAGATGGAGTTCGCGCCTGCGAGGAAACACAGGGCCTGGCATTCATCGTTCATGTCGGCCCTGCCGGCAGACAACCTCACGTAAGAGGCCGGCATGAGAATGCGGGCCACGGCTATTGTGCGCACCACCTCAAACGGATCCGGCGGTTCGGTGTCGTAAAGCGGCGTCCCTTTCACCCTGACGAGGAGATTGATCGGCACGCTCTCCGGGTGCCTCGGCATATTCGCCAGGACCTCCAGCATCCCGGCGCGGTCACTCACATCCTCCCCCATGCCGATGATCCCGCCACAGCAGACGCTGATCCCCGCATCGCGCACGGCCTCGAGCGTTTTCAGGCGATCCCCGTAGGTACGCGTGGTGATGATGGCGGAATAAAAATCCGCGGAGCTGTCCAGGTTATGGTTATAAAAATCGAGACCCGCCTGTTTCAGGCGCCTGGCCTGGGCCAGTGTCAGCATCCCTAGGGTCACGCACGTCTCGAGGCCCAGCCCCTTTACCGCCTGGATCATCGGCATCACCTGATCGAGGTCCCGGTCCTTCGGGTTGCGCCAGGCCGCGCCCATGCAGAACCGCGTGGCGCCGCGATCCTTTGCCTCTCTTGCCGCCGCGCGCACCTGGTCCAGCGGCATTATCGGACCCGGCACGACGCCGGTAGCATAGCGCGCACTTTGCGGGCAGTAGGCGCAGTCTTCCGGGCAGCCGCCGGTCTTGATATTGAGAAGGGTGCTGAGCTGGATGGTGTTCGGATCAAAAAACCGGCGGTGCAGTTGCTGCGCCTCGTAGACCAGGTCGATCAAGGGCCGGGCAAACAGCCGCAGGATTTCGCCCGTATCCCAGTCGTGGCGCAGGACGTTCGTCTCGTCAGACGGTTCGGTGCGAAGTATCATGCGACCCTGGACTTATCCCCCCTGCGGCCCGGTAAACGCAAAAGGGAGCTTACACGGAACGACATGGCAGTCAACTTCGATCGCCACCGATTGCTTGACATGTGGCGGAA
>CAZXGW010000006.1:0-21157 GCA_964640355.1 uncultured Enterobacteriaceae bacterium | reverse complement strand
GGCATAAGAAGGCCTGGTATCCGGAAGAGGCTGGAGATACCAGGCAAGAGCCAAGCACTCCCGCTTGACTTTCCCGCTAAGGCGGTCACGGTAATTCTGAAAACCGGTTTCAATCCCACGTCAGTGCACCACCTGTCTGATATTCGGTAACGCGCGTTTCGAAGAAGTTCTTTTCCTTGCGCAGGTTGGCCTGTTCATCGAGCCAGGGCAGGGTGTTTTCGGCGCCCGGGAAAGGTTCTTCCATGCCCAGGCTCCGGGCGCGGCGGTTGGCGATGAAGCGGAACTGGCCGATGTGCATATCGGCGGAGTAGCCGAGGATCGGATCGCGCAGAATGTAATGGGCGTAACCGGATTCAGCCTCCTCCGCCTCGTCCCACATCTCCCTGACGGCCCCGGCTTCGGGGGTAATCCCTTCTTCACGCATGATCTGCCTGACCACGCGGATGCCGAAGGAGGCGTGCAGGACTTCGTCGCGCATGATGTATTGCAGCTGCTCGGCCGTCCCTTTCATCAGCCCGCGGCGCTGCAGGGCGAAGACGGGGCTGAAGCCATTGTAGAACCAGCAGCCCTCGAACACGGCCGCGAAGAAGATGTAGGAGATGACGAAATTGTTCAGTTCCGCCGGATCATTCAGGTCGATATCGGAGCGCAGGATGGAATTCAGCCGGCGGTTGCTGATCTGGATTTTTCTGTTGATCTCGGGGACGACGCGGTAGCGGTTGTAGATCTCCCCCTGGTCCAGGCCGATGGTCTCGATGCAGTGCTGGTACGTCCACGTGTGCAGTGCTTCCTCGTAGACCTGCCGCGCCTGGTAGATCTGCAGTTCGGGCGCGGTCATCTTTTCCATGACGGCGAGGCCGATATTGCGCATGGCGAGGATGTCGGCGGTGGTCAGGTAGGCGAGCACGTTTTCATAGACGTGTCGTTCCTCGAGCGTCAGTCTGTAGCGGTAATCATGAACGTCCTGGGCCATGTTGATGTCGAGCGGCGTCCAGTGATTCCGGTTGGCATTGAGAAAGTAATTCCATGCCCACGGATAGTTGAACGGTGCCAGTTGATTGATGTCGGTCTGGCCGTTGACGACGCGCTTGTCTTCCGGGTTGACGGGTTTCATGCTGTTTGCGGTCGGAACCGGGTGAGGCGGCTGACCGGGCATGGCGGTTTCCGGTTCCACGGCCGCATGAACGGACGCGGCATTTCCTGTTCCCGTTCCGCCCTCAACCAGCGGCTTGTCCCAGTTCAACATGACTTATCCCCCGTCTCTCTTCATCCTTATCAGCTTTTCACTTTCCACTTTCAACTTTTCACTGTCTTATTGACAGGCCTCGCACTCCGGATCGATGAGGGAACACGCTTTCTCCACGGCGGCGGATGCCTTGCCCCGTCGCGTATCGGCGGCAGCGTTTTTTTCCAGGTGTGTGGCCCCGAGCGAACGCAGGTAATAAGTAGTCTTCAGGCCGCGCACCCACGCCAGCTTGTACAGGTTGTCCAGCTTTTTGCCGCTGGGTTCCGCCATGTACAGGTTCAGTGACTGGGCCTGATCGATCCATTTCTGCCGCCGTGCGGCCGCTTCTACGAGCCAGCGCGGATCGATCTCGAAGGCCGAGGCGTAAAGCGCCTTCAGTTCGTCCGGTATCCGGTCAATCGGCTGGACGCTGCCGTCGAAGTACTTGAGATCGTTGATCATCACCTCGTCCCACAGTTCGCGCGCTTTCAGATCGCGCACCAGATAGGGATTGATCACGGTGAACTCCCCGGACAGGTTCGATTTGACGTAAAGGTTCTGGTAGGTAGGTTCGATGGACTGGCACACGCCACAGATGTTGGAAATTGTCGCCGTCGGCGCGATCGCCATGCAGTTCGAATTGCGCATGCCCGTCCGCTTGACGCGCTTGCGCAGGGCGTCCCAGTCAAGCGTCTGGCTGAAATCCGCCTGCAGGTATTCACCGCGGGCTTCCGCCAGGAGTTTCATGGAGTCGATTGGCAGGATCCCCTGGCTCCACAGTGAACCGGCAAAGGAAAAATAGGGGCCGCGTTCCTCCGCCAGCTGGCTCGAGGCCTTGATGGCGTAATAACTCACAGCCTCCATGCTGGTGTCGGCGAAGCTGACGGCCTGTTCGGAGGCATAGGGGATGCGCAGTTTGTACAGGGCATCCTGGAAGCCCATGATGCCGAGGCCTACCGGCCGGTGGCGCAGATTAGAGCGGCGCGCCTGTGGTACGCTGTAGTAGTTGTAATCGATCACGTTGTCCAGCATGCGCATGGCGGTCGTCAACGTTTTCTCCAGCTTTTTGATATCCAGACCCCGTTCATCGACGTGCTGGGCCAGGTTGATTGAGCCCAGGTTGCAGACGGCGATCTCGTCGGCCGTAGTATTCAGGGTGATCTCGGTGCAGAGATTGGAGGAATGCACTACGCCGGCGTGGCGCTGGGGTGAGCGCAGGTTGCAGGGGTCCTTGAAGGTCAGCCAAGGATGCCCGGTTTCGAACAGCATGGACAGCATCTTGCGCCAGATATCCACGGCCTTGATGGTTTTGAAATTGCGGATCTCGCCACGGGCCGCCTTTTGTTCGTATTCAACGTAACGCTTTTCGAAGGCCTCGCCGTAGAGATCGTGCAGGTCGGGCGTTTCATCGGGTGAAAACAGCGTCCAGTCGCCTTCAGCGGCGACGCGCTTCATGAACAGGTCCGGGATCCAGTTGGCCGTATTCATGTCGTGGGTACGGCGCCGATCGTCGCCGGTGTTCTTCCTGAGCTCAAGGAATTCCTCTATGTCGAGGTGCCAGGTCTCGAGATACGCGCACATGGCGCCCCGCCGTTTCCCGCCCTGATTGACCGCTACTGCCGTGTCGTTGGCCACTTTCATGAACGGCACCACGCCCTGGGATGTGCCGTTGGTGCCCTTGATATGGGCGCCCATGGCGCGGACCTGCGTCCAGTCATTGCCCAGGCCGCCGGCAAACTTGGACAACAGCGCATCGTCCCGGATGGCGCTGAAGATGCCGTCGAGATCGTCCGGCACGGTCGAGAGGTAGCAGCTGGAAAGCTGCGGCCGGCACGTGCCGGAGTTGAACAGCGTCGGCGTTGAACTCATGAAATCGAAGGACGACAGCAGTTCGTAGAATTCGATTGCCCGCGCCTCGCGATCCAGCTCGTTGATGGCGAGCCCCATGGCCACGCGCATGAAGAAGGCCTGCGGCAGTTCGAAGCGCGCGCCCTCTGAATGGATGAAGTAGCGGTCATACAGCGTCTGAAGACCGAGGTAGGTAAACCGGTGATCGCGCTCAACCTTCAATGCCCGCCCGAGCCGGTCGAGATCGTAGCGGGTGAGTTCGTGATCGAGGAGACCGAGTTCGGTGCCGCGCTGGAGGTATTTCCTGAAATAGACCGGGTAACGCTCCGCCATTTCCCTGTGCGTGGCCTCTACCGGCATGCCCTCGACAAAACTCAGGGCCTCGCGCCGGAGGTTGTCGAGCAGCAGCCTTGCCGCGGCGTACGAGTAATTCGGTTCCTTTTCGATCAGGGTGCGCGCGCACATGACGAGGACGTGATTGATATTGGTCTCGCTGACCCCGTCAAACAGGTTGCGCAGGGTGTCCTCCATGATCAGTTGACCGTTGACTTCCTCCAGGCCCTCACAGGCCTCGGCGATAACGGATTTCAGCCGGGCGATGTTCAGCGACGACTTCGTGCCATCGGCACGGGTCACCCGGACGGGTGTGGACGTTTTCTCCTGCGGTACGCCGGTCGCCGCCGCGGAGCGCAACCGTGCGCGTTCCTCACGGTAGATAACATAGGCCCGCGCGACCTTCTGTTCCCCGGCGCGCATCAACGCCAGTTCGACCTGGTCCTGGATATCTTCGATGTGCACCGTGCCGCCGCCGGGCATGCGGCGGGTTACGGCGGCGACCACCTGCTCTGTGAGATTTCGCACCGTTTCATGGATGCGGGTCGATGCCGCCGCCGTGCCGCCTTCCACTTCGAGAAAGGCCTTGGTCATGGCCACGCTGATCTTGCTGGCGTCGAAGCGGGTGACTTTGCCGTTACGACGAATGACGCGGTATTCGCCGTTGATCCTGGCACCGGGTTCGATTGGCAGGTGTTCGCCATGCCCCCGCCCGCCGGTCAGCGGGCCTGTTTTTTTACTCGTACCGGTGACGGATTCAACAGCGAGTTTTTCGGCCTCCATTAACCCCTCCAGCAGCTTCAGCTCTTGTTTTCATCGTTCCAAGCCGCTTCAAGAAAACCCGGAAACGCATTGATATTTTTAGTGTAAGTAAGATGTATAGCACCACAATAAAATGTGGTCAAGTACTTATTCAACCACAATATGATGTGGATTGTCCTGTGACTTTCAATGGGAATTTTTGTGGATAAGCTGCAAATAACTTTAGGGTTCAGGATGGTGCTACGCACCAAATGAAAGGGATTCAGAGGCTTAACTAGTCTGGATGAACACCCCTTGGGGAAAGGCGGCAGGTGTGGACAACGGATCAGCGGCGGGCCGGCCGGGTGAGTGTTCATTTTGAAAATCGGCGCAGGCGTATGGCCGTTGCAACCGTTCAGGACTGAACGGTGGTTCCCGGCTTCCTGGGCGGACGTATCACCGTGAGGCCTCCCCGATTTCGACCGCAGTTGAATGACGGCCGGGGCGCCTTTCAGCTGAGGTCGTGGGCTTGTCCATCAACGGTACGGCGGTACATTCACATCATTTCAAGATGGCAAAACACGTACCCGATAGTGTTCGCCCTTGCGGTAGGTTCAGGTTAATATGAATATCCGATACGCACCGGATAACAACGAAACGCCTGCTGTTGTTTCATTTTCGAGGGGAGATTCTCATGAGCGCGCAACACGAGCCCAGCCGCAGGGAATTTTTCGGCGGCTGCCCGCACGACTGTCCCGATACCTGCGCCATGATTTTTGAAGTCGAAGACGGGAAGCTTGTTGGGGTACGGGGAAACAAGGACCATCCCATGACCCGCGGCGCGCTCTGCGTCAAGCTGAAGGACTACGAGAAGCGCCATTACCATCCTGACCGTGTCCTGTATCCGTTGCGCCGAAACGGGGCCAAGGGCAGCGGGCAGTTCGAACGCATCAGCTGGGATCAGGCGCTTGACGAGATCACAACCCGCTGGCGGGCCATTATCGCGGAATACGGCCCCCAGGCGATCATTCCCTACAGTTACCTCGGGCATCAGGGGCTGGTGCACGGCCTGAACGGCGGCGACGCCTTTTTCAACCGCCTGGGCGCCACGGTATGCGAGCGTACCTTTTGTGGCGAAGGTTCATGTACGGCCTGGCTGTTGACGGTAGGACCCACCGGCGGAGTTGACCCGGAAAGCTATATACATTCCAGATACATTGTCCTCTGGGCCTGCAACAGCGTCAGCACCAATATTCATCACTGGCATATCGTCCAGGAGGCCAGGAAGCGGGGCGCGAAGGTGGTGGTGATCGATGCCTACCGCTCCCGCACGGCCCTGCAGGCCGACTGGCACATCTGCCCGAGGCCCGGCACGGACGGCGCCCTGGCCATGGCGGTGATCAACAGCCTGATCGCGCAGGGCCTGGTCGATGAGGAGTATGTGGAAAAACATACCCTCGGCTTTGAGGAGCTGGCCGCGCGCGCAAAATCGCGCACGCCGGAATGGGCCGCGGCGATCACCGGCGTGCCCCCCGAAGACATCCGCACGCTGGCACGTGAACTTGCCACCCGTCAACCGGCGGCGATCCGCATGGGTGTGGCGCTGGAGCGGCATTACGGCGGCGGCCAGACCATTCGCGCGGTCACGTGTCTTCCGGCGCTCACCGGGGCCTGGCGACATGTCGGTGGCGGTATCACGCAATTTCCGGTATGGGAACACCCCTATAAATTTGACGTGATCTGCCGCCCTGATTTTATTCCTGAGGGGACGCGGGTCGTGAATAACCTGCAGATTGGCCGGGCCCTGACCGGAGAAATGCCACTGGATCCGCCGATCCTGTCCATGATGTGCTGGAATTCGAACCCGGTTACCCAAGCCCCGGAGGCGGACAAGATCATACGGGGGCTGATGCGCGACGACCTGTTCCTGGTGTCGGCTGAGCATTTCATCTCCGATACGGCGGCCTATGCCGATATCGTCCTGCCGGCCGCAATGGGCGCGGAGATGGAAGACATCATTCTGTCATGGGGGCACATGTACCTGACCTACACGACGCCGTGCGTCGAGCCGCCGGGCGAGGCCGTCCCCAATAACGAAATCTTCCGGCGCCTCGCGCAGCGCATGGGCTTCGAGGACGACCGGTTCAAATGGTCGGATTCGGAATGCCTCGAACAGTACATCGACTGGAACGCCCCGGCCTGCGCGGGAATTGATCTGGCCTACCTGCGCCGGCACGGCTACGCCCGTCTCAATGTCGGCAGCCGGGATGATCGCGCCCCGCACCGGGAAGGCAATTTCCCGACGCCCTCGGGCAAATGTGAATTAAAGGTGGAAGGCGCGAGGAATTTCGTCGCCGGGCCGTTCCGCCAGATGTACGAAGCGTTCCAGCCGGGCGAGCCGCTCGACAGTCTGCCGGATTTTGTCCCACCCCGCGAGCGGCCGGAGACCAACCCGGATCGGGCGAAGCACTACCCCCTGAACATCCTCTCGCCCAAAAGCCACGGTTTTCTGAATTCCTGTTATGCCAACATGGAACACAAGATCAGGGGGCAGGGCGAACAATTTGTGCTGATCAATCGGGTGGACGCCGAGAGCCGGGGCATCCGGCAGGGCGATCCGGTGCGTGTTTTCAATGATCGCGGCGGTTTCGAGGGTGAGGCCAGGATTACCGGCGATGTGAATCCCGGCGTGGTGGTCGCCACGCTGGGCTACTGGCGGCAATTGAACCGGGGCACGGTCAACGTCGTCAGTTCCGCCGAGTTTGTCGATATGGGTCATGCCCCGGCGTTTTCGGATAACCTCGTGCAGGTGGAAAGGGTCGGCGAAACACTGGCGGGCCACAAAACGCCGCCGGGGCGTGACGCCCATCCCGGGATCTTTTATAACGCATTGATATTTAATGCTTTATCATGCTGACCTACGAGGCCATTCCACCGTCAATGGCGGGATTGTGCCTTGACTGACCGGCGAAATTGTCTCTACATTCTGTAAATGATACCGGCCAGCCCCCCCCAGGAGTTCCGCAATCAATGACCTACTGTCTCGCCATCAAAGTGCAAGCCGGCCTGGTCTATGTCTCCGACTCCCGTACCAATGCCGGCGTTGATAACGTCAGTACCTACAGCAAAATGTATGGCTTCGGCATCCCCGGTGAGCGCCAGTTCATCCTGCTGTGTTCCGGCAACCTGGCGACCACCCAGGGCGTGGTGGCGCAGATCAAGCGGGATATCAAACAGTCCATACCCGTCAACCTGCTCACCCTCCCGCACCTAGCCGAGGCGGCGGACTATATCGGCAATATCAGCCGCGGGCAGCAGGAAAAGCACACTGGCGGGGGTAGCGGGTTCGAAGCCAGTTTTATCATCGGCGGCCAGATCTCCGGCCATCAGCCGGCCATTTATCTCATCTACCCACAGGGCAACCACATCACGACGTCGCATGATACGATCTATCTGCAGATTGGCGAGAGCAAGTACGGAAAACCGATACTCGACCGGATCCTGCGCACCAATTCCAGCCTGGAAACCGCCGCGCTCTGCGGCCTGGTATCCATGGACTCCACCATGCGCAGCAATCTCACGGTCGGCCCGCCGATTGAAGTCACGATTTATGAAACCGACAGTTTCGTACCCGGCCGCTATCACCGTTTTGAAGAGGACAGCGAGTACCTGAGGCAACTGAAACGCAACTGGGACAAGCTGCTGAAAGAGGCCTTCAAGAAACTGCCCCCTGTGGCCTGGAGTACAACCTGGGACAGGAAACAGGACGACGAACAGCCTGAAGCCCTGTCCTGATCCGGCCGGTTACCTGCCCAGACCGTCACTGCAACCCCGGGCCGATTTGCCGTCGCCCGCGTGACGCGTTAGTTTAAAAAAGACCGTGAAGGGATTTTTCCATGGCAATCCGGGTCGCGATATCCCACAAGACACGTTACCGCTATGACAGGCCGGTTTCGCTGTCTCCGCATGTAGTCCGCCTGCGCCCTGCGCCCCATTGCCGGACGCCGATCCTGGCGTATTCACTGAAAGTTGCGCCTGGAAAACATTTTATCAACTGGCAACAGGACCCTTTCGGCAATTACCTGGCGCGTTTTGTCTTTCCGGATAAAACACGCGCCCTCGCCATCGACGTGGAACTCATCGCGGAGATGACGGTTATCAACCCGTTTGATTTTTTTCTGGATGATCCGGCGAAACACTATCCCTTCGCCTACGAGCAGCAACTGAAAAGGGACCTTGCGCCCTATCTTGAAATCGCGGAGGACGGACCCCGGCTCAGGGCATGGCTGGCGACGGTCGAACGATCGGAACAGCCCTGCGTGGATTTCCTCGTGGCGCTCAATGCACGCCTGCAAAAGGAAATCCGGTACCTCATCCGCCTGGAGCCCGGCGTGCAATCCTGCGAGGAAACCCTGGCGGGGCAATCGGGGTCCTGCCGCGACACCGCCTGGTTGCTGGTACAAATCCTTCGTCACCTGGGCCTGGCCGCCCGGTTCGTCTCGGGCTACCTCGTGCAACTGGCGGCCGATCTCAAGCCGCTGGAGGGACCCGTTGGGCCGGCGCAGGATTTCACCGACCTGCACGCCTGGGCGGAAGTCTATCTTCCCGGTGCCGGTTGGGTTGGCCTGGATCCGACTTCGGGCCTGTTTGCCGGTGAAGGGCATATTCCCCTGGCATGCACACCCGACCCGGCCGGCGCCGCACCGCTTACCGGAGCCGCCGATCCGTGCAGGACGGAATTCAGTTTTTCCAATACGGTCGAGCGCATCCACGAGGACCCGCGCGTCACGAAACCCTACGGAGATGCCCAGTGGCAGGCCATCACGGCCCTGGGGCGCAAGACGGATGAACGGCTGAAGGAGGGCGACGTACGCCTGACGATGGGCGGTGAACCGACCTTCGTTTCGATCGACGACATGGAGAGCGAGGAATGGAATACCGCGGCGCTCGGTTCGCACAAGCGGATACTAGCGGGCAAGCTGCTGCTGGAACTCAAGGGCCGCTTCGCCGCCGGGGGAGCGCTGCATTACGGGCAGGGCAAATGGTATCCGAATGAGCCCCTGCCACGCTGGGCACTGTCGCTGCTCTGGCGCGCCGACGGCCGGCCGGTGTGGAAGGAGGACAAATGGCTGGCTGAGGAGACGCGGGATTACCGGTTCGGCGTCGAGGAGGCGGAACGGTTTATCGCTGTACTGGCGGATACCCTGGGGATTTCCCGGGAAAGGGTGGTACCGGGTTATGAAGACGCGGTGTATTACCTGTGGAAGGAACAGACGCTGCCTGAAAACGTCGATCCACTGGACAGCAAGCTCGAGGACCCCCTGGAACGGGAGCGCCTGCGCCGGTTGTACAGCCGGGGGCTCGAAAAGGTCACTGGCTATGCCCTGCCCCTGAAGTGGCAGGAACACCGGGGGGACGGCGGTTACTGGAGAAGCAGCCCCTGGCCGTTTCGCACCGGCCACATGTTCCTGATCCCGGGCGATTCCCCGATGGGGCTCCGGTTGCCGCTGGCCTCGCTGCCCTGGAAGCTGCCCGAGGTGGGAGATAGCGAAGGGGAGCGCGATCCCTTTGCCGAGCGCGGTGAATTGCCGGATGTCGGTCACCAGCGCGAAAAGGTCGCTGAACGCACATCTGCCGGACGGAATGCCGAGATCGTACATACCGCCCTTTGTGTCCAACCACGGGATGGCAGGTTATATGTGTTCATGCCGCCGCTGACCCACGTGGAATACTACCTCGATCTTCTGGACGCCATTGAAACAACCGCGGGGCAACTGCAGTTGCCGGTGATCATCGAGGGCTATGAGCCGCCGCGTGATCCCCGCCTGCGCATGCTCCAGATCACGCCGGATCCCGGTGTCATCGAAGTCAATATCCATGCCGCCGCGGAATGGCCGGAACTCGTCAGCAACATCGAGACGCTTTACGAGGCCGCGCGCCAGTGCCGGCTGGGGACTGAAAAATTCATGCTCGATGGCCGCCATTCCGGCACCGGCGGTGGCAACCATGTGACCCTGGGTGGGGCCACCGCGGCGGACAGTCCGTTTCTGCGCCGCCCGGAGCTGCTGGGCAGCCTGATCACCTACTGGCAGCATCATCCTTCGCTCTCCTATCTGTTTTCCGGGCTGTTTATCGGACCGACCAGCCAGGCCCCGCGTGTGGATGAGGCGCGTGACGACAACCTGTATGAACTTGAAATCGCGCTCCGGCTCCTGCCGGCCGGACCCTCGGATCAACCCTGGCGCGTGGATCGGATCCTGAGAAATTTTCTGGTCGACCTGACCGGCAACACCCACCGCGCCGAGTTCTGCATCGACAAGTTATATTCTCCCGACACCGCGGGCGGCCGGCGCGGCCTGGTGGAATTCCGGGCGTTCGAGATGCCGCCGCATGCGCGCATGAGCGCCGTCCAGATGCTGCTGTTGCGTTGCCTGATCGCCCATTTCTGGCAGCATCCTTACCGTCGCCCGCTGATCCGCTGGGGCACGGAACTGCATGACCGGTTCATGCTGCGCCATTATGTATGGGAAGATTTCAGCCGGGTGATACAGGATCTACGCGAGGCCGGATTCGAATTTGAAATCGAATGGTTTGCGCCTTTCCGCGAATTCCGCTTTCCGCCTATTGGCACCATACACGCCCTCGACATGCAGCTGGATTTGCACGTGGCGCTCGAGCCCTGGCACGTGCTGGGTGAAGAAACCGCCGGCCAGGGAACCGCCCGTTACGTGGATTCTTCCGTGGAGAGGTTGCAGGTGAGCATGCACGGCATGGCCGGCGATCGCTATATCGTGACCTGCAACGGCCGGCGGGTGCCCTTGCGGTCAACCGGGATTCGTGGAAGTTACGTGGCCGGCGTCCGCTACAAGGCCTGGCAACCGCCATCCAGCCTGCACCCCGTGATCAAGGCGCATACACCGCTCGTCTTCGATATCGTCGATACCGGGAACCGCCGTTCCATCGCCGGTTGCACCTACCATGTCGCCCACCCGGGTGGCCGCAATTACGAAACGTTCCCGGTGAACGCCGGTGAAGCCGAGGCGCGTCGCAATGCGCGGTTCTGGCCCTATGGGAACACCCAGGGGCGCATCGAGATCCCGCCGGAAGAGCCCCATCCCGATCAACCCTACACGCTGGATCTGCGTTACCCGCTCTCCGGTTGAGCCGTCCGTACGCCCTCCGGCGTGTCCAGCGGATAGCCAAACCAGGTGCGGGTTACCTGGGCGTGGATTTCGGCCAGGTCTATCTGCAATGCATCGATGAACTCGTGCAGCCCGGACTCGAGCAGTCTGGCTACGTCCGTTTCGGCGACGGCGCGCTGCACGTGCGTAATGCTGCGCAGCGGGTGATCGTTGCGGGGCAGCTGTGTCACGCAATAATTCAGCTCCGCAAGGCAGTGCGCAACGGCACGCGGAAATTCCTGGTCTTTCATCAGGAACGCCACGACATCTTCCCCGTTTACCCGGTCAAGCACGTGCTGCCGGTACATCTGGTAGGCGCTGAGCGATCGCAGGACGTTCATCCACAGTATATTGACGTACGCCTCCGGGATGTCCTCCCGGCGCCGCAGGAGATTCATGCAGCCTACGTCCACGATCCTTGTCGTCATGTCGGCCCGTTCCAGGTTCCTGCCGATGCGGGTGAAGTTGTAGGCTTCACCGTGGCTCATGTTGCCGAACAGCAACCCGGTAATCTGGTGGCAGAACCGCATCACGTCATCAAGAAATTCATGTCGGCCCACGCCCTTCAACGCGCTGTTCACATGCTGCTTCACGAACAGGTAGAGTTCATTGATCTGTTCCCAGGCCTCGCTCGGCATGATCTCGCGCGTTGCCCGCACGTTTTCCCTGACCATGCGGACTGAATAAATGATGGAACCGGGATTGGACTCATCGGCAAGCAGGAACCTGATCACGCTTTTTTCATCGGCCTTCTGATGGCGGCTGAAAAAGAGATCCGAGGAGCCGCAGATATCAATCAGGCTGTCCCAGATATGCCGCACCATGCGCGGCAGATCCAGCAGCAGGCTGGCGTTGACATTGACCAGTCGCGCGGTGTTCTCGGCGCGCTCCAGGTACCGCCCGAACCAGTACATCCGTTCCGCAACGCGTGACAGCACCGGTCATGTCCTTCCCGGGGCCACCACCCAGGTATCCTTGCTGCCGCCACCCTGGGACGAATTGACCACCAGTGATCCTTTCACCAGGGCGACGCGGGTGAGGCCGCCCGCGGTGACGTAGGTGCGATCGCCCTGCAGGATAAACGGGCGCAGGTCCACATGGCGCGGCTCGATGTTCTGTTCACAGACGGTGGGAACGGTGGACAGGTTTACCACCGGTTGGGCGATATAGTTGCGGGGATTGGTCTTGATGCGCCGGGCCATCTCGGTGCGCTGTTTCCGGGTGGAATGGGGGCCAACCAGCATGCCGTAGCCGCCGGACTCGTTGGCCGGCTTGACGACAAGCTTTTCCAGGTTGGCCAGTACATGTTTCCGTTTTTTTTCATCGCTGCACAGGAAACTCGGCACGTTGGGAAGCAGGGGCTCTTCATCAAGATAGTACCGGATCATTCCCGGGACATAGGCGTACACGACCTTGTCATCGGCGACGCCGGCGCCCGGCGCGTTGGCGAGGGCAACGTTGCCGTTTTTCCAGGCCCGCATGAGGCCGTACACGCCGATGACCGACTCCGGGTTGAATGTTTCGGGATCGAGAAACAGGTCGTCGATACGGCGGTATATCACGTCGACTCGCGATAGGCCCTCGATGGTTTTCATGTAGACACAATCGTCGTCCCCGACCATGAGATCGGATCCCTCGACAAGCTCTGCCCCCATCTGCTGGGCGAGAAAGGCGTGTTCGAAATAGGCGGAGTTGTAAATACCGGGCGTCAGCACGACGACTTCGGGGTAATCCATGGGCCGGGGCGAGATCGAGCTCAGCGTGTCGAACAGCTGGGTGGTGTAATCCCCCATGGGCAGGATATGGTAATCCTCAAACAGCTCGGGGAAGACGCGCTTGGTCACCTTGCGGTTCTCCAGCATGTAGGATACGCCGGAAGGAACGCGCAGGTTGTCCTCGAGCACGTATACCGTGCCGTCGCTGTCGCGGACGAGGTCGCTGCCGCAGATATGGGCCCAGACGCCGAAGACCGGTTTCATGCCGCAGCACTGCTCCCTGAAATTCTTCGAGGTGCTGATGATGTCCTCGGGGAACTTTTTATCCCTGATGATCCGCTGTTCGTTGTAGATGTCGTTGATAAAATGGTTGAGGGCGGCCAGGCGCTGTCGCAGGCCTTTCTCGATGCGCTGCCATTCCCTATGGGGAATGATGCGGGGGATGATGTCGTACGGCCATTCGCGATCGATGTTTTCCCCTTCACTGTAGACGGTAAACGTAATGCCCATGGTCCTTATCGCCAGGTCTGCCGCGTGCTTGCGTTTCTGCACCTCGTCGTAATCGATCCTTTTCAGGTAGCTGATCAGCCTCCCCGCGCAGTATCTGGCCTTGAGCCCCGGTGTCAGCAGTTCATCGTAAAAGCCATCGGTTTTATAGTCATTCAGGTTCATCGACGGGGTATTTTCGCGCTTATCCGGTTTATGGTGTTAATTTAGCATACCTGGACGCGATCTTGAGGATAACTATGGCACGGAACCGCGGCGCCACTCCGCCCCGATCCGGACGGCGGGCCGCGCTCGCCGGCACGGGCAGAAAGCGGAAAACGCCGCGCGTTCCGGTTTGCTGGCAGGTTTGCACACGGGGTCAGGGATCATATATTCTGGCCTTGGCGCGGTACGGGCGAACATCAAGGCGAACATCAAGCAAACGTCAGGAAAACCGAACATAAAAACCTGCCCATGGAACAGTACGAACAGTTAAAAGACCTGTTACTTGACAGTTTCAGCCGGTTTGTGCACACCGTCGGGGGCTATATTCCCAATCTGCTTATTGCCGCGACCCTCCTGCTGATCGGATTTCTCCTGGCCTGGGCCGCAAAGTGGCTGATCTTGCGGCTTGACGCGGGGATTAGCGCGCTCCTCCAGAAAATAGGTTTCGCCTACCTGCGCGTCCGGCTGAAGAGAACGCCCGGTTATTACGTTGGCTGGGGCATCTACTGGCTGGTTATCGTCTTTTTCGTGATGGTGGCGCTCCGCAGTCTGGGTTTGCCGGGGCTCGCCGAAATGCTCGGCAGGCTGATTGTCTATATCCCCAACCTGCTGATCGCAGCGCTGTTCGTGCTGGGCGGGTTTCTCCTGGGCAATGCCGTTCGCGACAGGGTAACGGCGGGCGCGCGTGCCGCCGTCTCCGATCACACCGACACGCTGGCAGCCTGGACGCGCATGATCATCATCATTCTGGCCGTACTGGTGGCGCTCGCGCAGATCGGCCTTGACGTCGAGCTTTTCGAAAACATCCTGACGATCTTCGTGGCCGCGCTCGCGATCGCCGTCGCCCTGGCGTTCGGCCTGGGCGCGGGGCCGACGGTGGCCAATATCATTTCCGCACGCTACCTCCGCAAGAATTACCAGGCCGGGCAAGTCATCCGCATTGACAAGCAGCAGGGCAGGATCCTCGAAATACTGCCGACGGGAGTCATGCTCGAAACTGAAGCCGGGCGGACCTTCATACCTGCTAGGGTATTTGACGAAGAGGCCTCCATCCTGCTGGATGATGAATCCGCCGATGATCGTTAGCCCGCTGTCGCTGCATTTTCTGCAAAACCATCCCCAGGAGGCGGCAAGGACCCTGGAACAGTTCACGCCTGATCAGGTCGCCGCGTTTCTCGAGCAGGTGGCCGCGAAACCCGCGGCCGACATCCTGCGCCTGATGACACCTTCGCTCGCGGTGAACTGCCTGTCCGCCATGGAGACGGCCCAATCGGCCGCCCTGCTCGAGCAATTCAGCATCGAGCGTGCCGCGATGCTGCTGCGTCGCATGGCAACGGATGTGCGCAATGACATTATCCGGGCAATGTCGCCCGTCACCGCGAACATGATCCGGCGGGTGCTGAGGTACCCGGCCGGCACGGTCGGAACGGTGATGAACCCGAACGTGTTTACCGTGCCTGAAACCATGCACGTTGACGAGGTCATCAGGGCGGTGCAGAAAAGTCACGATCAGGTGCGCGGCGAAGTCTATGTCGTCAACGAGAGACAGCAGCTCGTGGGCCTGGTATTTACCCGCGATCTGCTCGTGGGCGATCCCGACATGCCGGTCAAGAATATCATGCAGCTGCCGGCGGCGGGTTTTTCGGCGCGTTCGAGCCTGGCAGCCGCGCGGGATCACCCGGAGTGGAAGTACCGGGACATCCTCCCGGTATTCGATCACGCCGGGATGTTTATCGGCGTACTGAAACGGGGCGTCATGCTGGATACGCTGGCGCGTGAGGATTATGGGCAGAACAGGCGGGTTGACTTTATGAGCACGACGCTGGTGATTGCGGAGCTGCTGCTGGAGACCTGCAGCAGCCTGGTGGCACTGGACTATGAAAATACGAGACAGGGGCAGCGAGATGAGCGAAACCGGTAAGACAATAAACACGGCAATGCATCAACTGCTGTTCAGCCGCTACCCGGCCGAGGCCGTCAGGCAGCTCGAGCAGCTCGAACACCAGGACGCCGCGGATATCCTGTTCACCCAGCCGGTGAAAGGCTGCCTGAAAATCTGGGAGCGGATTTCACCCGAATTCGGCACGCACGTCCTCGAAAAACTGCCCGTCCGCTACGGTGCGGAACTCCTGGATCAGATCGATCCGAACCGTGGGGCGGCACTGCTGCTCGGACTCGAGGCAGAGCGGCGTGAAGCGCTGTTGGCGGCCACAAACCGCGCCGCCGCCAACGACATCCATCGCGCCATGGCCACAGAGCCCGATTCCGCTGGGGCGCTGATGGAGGCGCGAATCGTATATTTCAGGCCGGATATGACAGTGGACGAGGCGCTTGGCGTCCTGCGCGTGAAGAAAGAGCGGACCTACAACAAGATTTATACCGTCGACGATGACAACCGCCTGGCCGGCGTGATCGAAATCGAGGACCTGGCCCTGGCCGATCACGATATTCCCCTGAGAGAACTGCAGCGCCCGCCGGCTGCCGTGGTGGAGGTAACCGCGGGCCGTGAAGACGTAGTCGAGATATTCGAGAAATACAAGCTGACCGATCTGCCGGTTGTCGATTTCGACCGGCGGCTGGTCGGTATCATCCGCCATCATGTGCTCGTGGCGGCGGCGCGCGAAGAAAGCAGCGCCGACATGCTGACCATGGTGGGCGCCAGCAAGGATGAACGGGCCCTGTCACCGGCCTCGTTTGCCGTGCGCAAGCGCTTGCCCTGGCTTGAAATCAACCTGGTAACCGCTTTCATGGCGGCGGCGGTGGTCGGGTTGTTCGAAGACACCATCGCGCAATTTACCGCGCTTGCCGTACTGCTGCCCGTGGTTGCCGGGCAGTCCGGCAACACCGGCGCCCAGTCGCTGGCAGTCACGATGCGCGGACTGGCCCTCAAGGAAATCTACCCGCGTATGTGGTTGCGCGTCCTGCTCAAGGAAGTCAGCGTCGGCTTCTGGAACGGATTCGCGGTGGCGCTCACCACGGGGGTCGGTGTCTACCTCTGGAGCCGATCCTTCGGCCTGACCCTGGTCATCGTGATGTCCATGGTACTGTCCATGATCATCGCCAGCATTTCGGGTGCGGCCATCCCCATCATGCTGACGGTATCGGGCCAGGACCCGGCACAGTCCTCCTCGATCTTTCTGACCACCGTTACGGATATTGCCGGCTTCTTCAGTTTTCTCGGCATTGCCACCCTGTTTATCACCATGCTTTGAGCAAGCCTCTGGCCTGAATGACAGCCGGCCGGCAGCAAACATAACCTCGTTCCCGTCCCGTGCGGGGCACGAACATCTTCCGTCCCAGCCCAGTCACTCCGTAGTACAAGTCAGACATTCGTCTGAAAATCCCGGCCTCCCCCATCGGTATTAAATTAATTTTACCGATATATACCATTAAAAAAATTTGTTTTACAACACGGAATCAAGTTCCTATATAGAGGCTGAATTTTTACCGTATTTTATAAAAAATATAAAAATATCAATCAGTTATATCATTTTCTTCGACTGTTTTACCATTAAGTGACAGGTGCAAAAAGATGAAAATGAAAGAACGCGATTATCCGGACTATGAAGAGGAAGATGCCCTCCTCGATTCAGAAGACATCAACGAGCCGGAACTCGAGTTTGATGGCGGGAAGGGCGATCTCCCGGAGTACCGTCCTCAAACCCTTCGATTCCGGCGTTCCTGGCGGGATACCGAAAAATACCGGGAAATGCGGGAACTTTATAAAATGATCAATGACGAACTGTACACCGGTTTTTACCCTGAGGAGTTTTTGGAAGATGATGAAGTCAAGTAGTACCGGCATCAACTATCTGCGCGGACGCGGCGTCGGCCTGTATCCCGCGGATTGCAAGGCGACCCCGGGCCAGTTGCAGAATACCGGGTTGAAGCCGGAGCAGGTGGAAAGTGAATCCGTCAATGCCGTTGACGCATTGATATCAACTTCTGCACGAGCTCCCGTTGTTCGGAGTTCTCGTGAAAGATCGCAAATGACGTACGATTGATGGCCGGGGCGCCGTTGATCCTGTACAGGCGCCCCTGCCGCAGGTCGTCACTGACCAGGAGTTGGGGCAGGTAGGCAGAACCCCCGTTTTCCCGGAGATAGTCCAGCGCCACGCGGCCGAGATCCGTCTTCAGCTCCGGGGCGGGTGCCTCGGGGAAATGCCTTGAATGCTGGCCGGAAAACGACGCTCCCCAGTCCACGTAAACGTAGTCCGAGGCAAACGCCTCGCGCGGGTCACGGCATTCGCCTGAACTGACCATGACGAGTTCAAAGGACTGCGCCTCGACGGCGTTAATGTCGGAATCAGGCGGGATATCGTAGACAAACCCCACATCGATGGAATGATCGTAGATACGCCTGATTAACGTGTCCGCCGATGCGGCCTCCGCGATGAAGGAAATCTCCGGATACAGTTTCTTCGCTTTTACCAGCCAGTGGCCGAGGTAAATTTCCCACAGCCCCGGCAGGCCGCCAATCGCCAGCGGTGACTTTCGCTCGCTGTCGACGGTGATGTCAAACCTTGCCCTGTTCCAGGTGGCCAGCATGGCTTCGGCGTGTTTCAGGAAACGCCTGCCCGAGGGCGTCAGCTGTATGTTGTTCCTGTTGCGATAAAATAATCGCGCGCTGAGTTCATTTTCCAGCAGACGGATCCTTGCGCTGACGGTGGATTGTGTGACAAACAGGTTATCCGCCGCCTTGCCGAAGTGACCGGTCCTGTAGACTTCAATGAATGTCTTCAGAATATTTATATCCATTCTGGTATCATCCCCTTGGGCGCCGATTGCGTCTTGCCGGCCACAGGCGCCATATACAATGTTTTACGTCAATTGGAAAGCGGAAATCATTGATTGACGTATTGAAATAACGATAACAGAAAAAAAGCATGGCAAGCGAGATCCGGTTCGGCGCCCTTGTGCGCGAGATATCGATTCAGCAGCAACAGTTCAGCTATAACAGGCTGGTGCCGGAAATTCCCAGGGACGAGGCGGGCAATGAACTGCCGTATGTCGCGCCGAGACTCAAGCTGCGCGGCAAAGAGGTGTACCGGATTCTCGAACCCTATATACGGGTCCGGCTCAGGGAACAGGTCAAGGCCGTTTTGCCGCTGGTGCTGTATCTGATCCTTTTCCAGGTATTGATCCTTAGACAGAACGTCACCGATTCCTGGATAATTACGGGCGGCCTGATCGCCGTCATCATCGGTCTCATGTTTTTCATGGAAGGGCTGAAGGTGGGGCTCATGCCCTTTGGCGAATCGATCGGGACCACCCTGCCTGCGAAATCCACCCTGCCTGTCGTGATGGCCATCGCTTTCCTGCTCGGTATCGGCGTGACTTTCGCCGAACCGGCAATCGGTGCACTGAAAACCGCCGGTTCGATTGTCGACGTGAAGCGGGCGCCATACCTCTACGCGCTGCTGAATGACTGGGCAGACGTGATGGTGCTGGCGGTGGGGATAGGCGTCGGGCTGGCCGCAGTCATCGGTACCCTGCGCTTTCTGTACGGCTGGAGTCTCAAGCCCCTCGTGTACCTGACCTTGCTGCCGACGCTGCTCCTGACGCTGTATCTGCACAGCCATCCGGACCTGAATAACGTACTCGGCCTGGCCTGGGACTGCGGCGCGGTGACCACGGGGCCGGTGACGGTACCGCTGGTCCTTTCTCTCGGCATCGGCATTGTCGCTTCTGCCGGCAAGGACCACTCGTCGCTCTCGGGTTTCGGGATCGTCATGCTGGCTTCGCTGTTCCCGATCATCGCCGTCGAGATCCTGGCCATATACGTGGCACAGGTCACTACGCCGGAAGCCATCATCAGCGGCGCGGTGCTGGTGCAGGCGGCTGAAACACCGCCCTGGTATGCCACCACCCCCGGACAGGAGATCATCCTCGGTATTCGGGCCATCGTTCCCCTGGTGCTGTTCCTGCTGGTTGTCATGATGTTCGTCCTGCACGAGAAGATCCACCGCAAGGGCGAGATCGCCTACGGGATAACGCTTTGCGTGCTGGGCATGATCATCTTCAACGTCGGATTAAGTTACGGTCTCGCGAAACTGGGCGGTCAATCGGGCGGGCTCGTCCCCGCCGCATTTACCCGCCTGGATACCGTGCTGGATTCTCCTCTCTATTCCTTCGCTGTCGGCCTGTTTGTCGCCCTGATATTCGCCTGGCTGCTGGGTTTCGGGGCCACCCTGGCGGAGCCGGCGCTTAACGCCCTGGGGTTGACTGTTGAAAACCTGACCAACGGTGCATTCAGGAAATCCCTGCTCATGTATTCCGTATCCGTCGGCGTGGGTACCGGCATCGCGCTTGGCGTGCTCAAGATCATGTATGCGATCCCGATCAGCTATCTGCTCGTGCCGGGTTATGTTATCGCGGTGCTACTCACGCGGGTCTCGACCGAAGAATTCGTGAATATCGCCTGGGACAGCGCCGGTGTGACCACGGGGCCAGTCACCGTGCCGCTGGTGCTGGCGATGGGCCTCGGTTTCGGTAACGCGGTCGGCGCGGTGGAGGGTTTTGGAATCCTGTCACTCGCGTCTATCGGCCCGATCATATCGGTGCTGGTCACGGGCCTTTGGATCCAGTGGCAGATCATGCGCAGGCATGAACAGGAGGAGCGACCGGCGACCGCACAACCGGAGGGGATTGCGTTATGACCAAAAAGGAAATCACGGTGTTGACGGATGTGGCATTGATTACCTGCATCGTGCAGCGGGGGTACGCGGATGACATTATCAAGGCGGCCCAGGAAGCCGGCGCTCTGGGGGCGACGGTTTATTACGCGCGCGGCATGGGGGTGCATGAGCGCCTTGGGGTGCTGGGGCTCGCCATCGAGGTTGAAAAAGAGGTGATCAACATCGTCGTGGCCACCGATCAAATCGACCGCATCTTCGAGAAGATGTACGTCGCGGGCAGGCTGGATACGCCGGGAATGGGCATCATGTATGTCGTGCCGCTGGAAAAGGCCGCCACCTACGTGCCGCATGAGATCATCGAGAAGTTCGCCGTGGCCGGGCCGGTGGGCGGTGCCTCGCGGAAAGACTAGGACGGGCGAGTGACATGCCGGGCAGCCGGGAACACAAGTACAAGCTGATTACCTGCATCCTCCCCAAGGGGATTGCGGTACACGTCGTAAAACGCCTGAAATCGGAGCAGGGCATACTGTCCGCCAACATCAACAACGCCCGCGGCGTGGGGAAGCTCACGCCGCTGGCCTATCGCGGCGTCGGTGCCCAGTCGGAAAAGGAGATCCTGAGCGTCGTGGTACCGGAGAAGCTGGCGGAAGAGATATTCGCATTCATCTTTGAAGAGGCGAAAATCAACCGCCCCCATGGCGGCATCATGTACATGGGTGCCCTGTCCCGTTCTACGGCCTTTATTCTCCCGGAATTGCCCGACGA
>CAZXGW010000005.1:20705-24079 GCA_964640355.1 uncultured Enterobacteriaceae bacterium | reverse complement strand
TTCACGGCGTGTCTTCCGGGGGACCGCCCGGCAGCACGATCAATAAATGATGCTGCAATACACTACGCAAGAACCTATCTTGAAATCGCTGCCCGCGCTTGTTCGAGACAGGTTCTAGTTCAATTTTCCATGGCAATGCTTGTACTTGCGACCGGACCCGCACGGGCAGGGTTCGTTGCGCCCGACCTTGCGTTGCCCGCGCACAAACGGGATTGGTGCCGCCTGCCGTTCTTCCTGCCCTCCTCCCCTCAACGCGTCCGGCGCCGCCGGATGGCTGTATTTCATTTTCTCCGAACGTTTATGCAGGTGTTCCGCGACTTCAACGTCCTCCGCTGTCCTGACCTTGACCCTCGACAGGAAGCATACGACATCATGCTTGATGTTGTTCAGCATCTGGACGAACATCTCAAATGCCTCCCGCTTGTATTCCTGTTTCGGATTCTTAGCGGCGTAACTACGCAGGTGGATGCCCTGCCGCAGGTAATCCATGGCGATCAGGTGTTCCTTCCAGTGCCTGTCCAGGATGTCCAGCATGACCTGCTTTTCGAGCCGCCGCATGATATCGGGACCGATTACTTTTTCCTTCTCCTCCGCCGCCCTGTCAACGTGTTCGACAATCTTCTCGCGCAGCGTTTCCTCGTGGAGGGAGCGATCTTCTTCCAGCCAGCCGGCGATATCGAGATTCTGGCCCAGCTCGCGGTCCAGGGCCTCCGTCAGGCCCTGGATGTCCCAGAGTTCGTCCACGCTTCCCGGTGGAATATAACCGTCGATGATCTCGTTAACGACGTCATGCCGCATGGCCCTGATGTTTTCGGCGACGTCCACTTCTTCCAGCAGTTCATTCCTCTGTTCATAAATCACCTTGCGCTGATCATTCGCAACATCGTCAAATTCGAGCAGGTGCTTGCGTATATCGAAATTATGCGCTTCCACCTTGCGCTGGGCATTTTCGATGGCGCGCGTTACCAGCCCGGATTCTATGGCCTCCCCCTCTTCCATGCCGAGTTTCTGCATGATCGATGAAATCCTGTCCGAGGCGAATATCCGCATCAGGTTGTCTTCCAGGGAAAGATAAAAACGGCTTGAACCCGGATCCCCCTGCCGGCCCGATCGCCCGCGCAGCTGGTTGTCAATGCGCCTCGATTCATGCCGCTCCGTACCAATGATATGCAACCCGCTGCTGGCAATGACCTGGTTATGGCGCTTCTGCCATTCGCGTCTCGTCCTCTCCCGGGTGGCCTCATCCGGATTTTCAAGCGATTCAAGCTCCGCCTCCAGGTTGCCGCCGAGCACGATATCCGTGCCCCGGCCGGCCATGTTGGTCGCGATCGTGACGGTGCCCGGCCGGCCGGCCTGGGCGATGATTTCCGCCTCTTTCTGGTGAAACTTGGCGTTCAACACCTGGTGGGGTATACCGTCATTTTTCAGCAATTCGGACAGGTATTCGGAAACCTCGATGGACACCGTTCCGACCAGTATCGGCTGGTTGCGGCTGCGGCACTCCCTGATGTCCTTCAGTATGGCGTTGAATTTGTCCCCTGACTTGAGATAAACGAGATCGCTCATATCCTCCCTGATCATCGGCATATGCGTCGGAATGACGATGACTTCCAGCCCGTATATCTGCTGGAACTCATAGGCCTCCGTATCCGCCGTGCCCGTCATGCCCGCAAGTTTTTTGTAGAGACGGAAATAGTTCTGGTAGGTAATCGTGGCCAACGTCTGGTTCTCGCTCTGGATCGGTACGGCCTCCTTGGCCTCAATGGCCTGGTGCAATCCTTCCGACCAGCGCCTGCCGGGCATGGTGCGCCCGGTAAACTCGTCAACTATCACGACCTGGTTGTCCCTGACAATATAATCCACATCGCGGTGGAACAGGGCATGGGCCCGCATGGCCGCGTTGAGATGATGCAGTACGCTGATGTTCGCCGGATCGTACAGTCCCTGGTCCGGTCCTATTATCTTCGCCTCGCGCAACATTTTTTCAACGCGCTCATTGCCCTCCTCCGTCAGGTAGGCCTGCCTGGATTTTTCGTCAACGCTGTAATCTCCCGCCCCGTTTTCCGTCTGCTGCCGTGTCAGTCCGGGAATTATCTGGTTGATCCTGATATAGAGATCCGAACGATCATCCACCGCACCCGATATGATCAACGGCGTTCTGGCCTCGTCGATCAGTATCGAGTCAACTTCATCAACAATGGCGTAATTCAGTTCTCTCTGCACACGCTCGCTTTTGCTGAACGCCAGATTGTCCCGCAGGTAATCGAAACCGAACTCGTTGTTGGTCCCGTAAGTGATGTCCGCCGCGTAGGCGGCCCTGCGCTGCTCCGTGGTCATGCCGGAAACGATCACCCCCGTTTTCATTCCCACGAAGTCGTATATTTTTCCCATCCAGTTCGTATCCCGCTGCGCAAGATAGTCGTTGACGGTGATGATGTGCACGCCTTTCCCTGGAAGGGCGTTCAGATACGCTGATAACGTTGCAACGAGTGTTTTACCCTCGCCTGTTTTCATCTCGGCGATATTTCCTTCATGCAGCACTATCCCTCCAATCAACTGGACGTCGAAATGGCGCATGCCGAGCACGCGCTTGCCCGCTTCGCGAACGAGGGCAAAAGCCTCCGGCAGGATTTCTTCAAGCGTCTGTCTCCTGTCAAGCCGCTCCCGGAATTCCTCTGTCTTGCGCGGGAAATCACCATCCTGCAGCGCGGCCATCGCCTGTTCAAGGGCATTGATCCTCTCCACCGTTTTTCGCATGCGTTTAAGCACGCGTTCATTGCGGCTGCCAAAAACTTTCTTTATCAGCGTGGCTACCATGGTGGCAGGTCCAGGCAGAGGGCCTCCGCCTCGGGGCAACGCGACCGGGTACGGCTGCCGGGGACGGCCGCACGCCGGTCACAGGCGCTGCCGCACGGCGGGACGACAGCCCATAAAAGAGGAAAGCGCGGCGTGCAGGCGGATGTGCAATGGCCGGCCGGAAAGGGGGGGTATGGCAATGTCAGGTACACGAGGTCAGATTATATACGGTGTATCAGGCGGAGAGTTTTTTGTCGTCCGGGGGGCTTAAAGATAAGTGAATTCAATTTCCTGGCGCAACAGGGTCATTCCCGGCGGCCGCGCCCAGGTCGCAAGACCTGCGAAGCGCGATCACGGCGTGGCGGCACATGCCCCGCCCGGCTCGGGAAGACGGCATGTCTTAAAAGAAACGAAACAGGTAGCGCGGGTGATACACGGGCAGGTAGATTCTGCGACGAATAACGGAAGGAATGTCTCAGGGACCCGCCGGTTTGCCGGGGATGCCGTCTTTTCGGACGGTTTTCCGGAGCAGGTGCCGCCTGGCGTGAAACAAACCCACACCGAAGCTGTTCGGGGTA
>CAZXGW010000005.1:0-20605 GCA_964640355.1 uncultured Enterobacteriaceae bacterium | reverse complement strand
CGGGATACTAGTTTACCGAGATGTATTTCTTGGGATCAACATGCCGGCCGTTATGAACAACCTCGAAATGTACATGCGTCCCCGTGGTCCGGCCCGTTGAACCCATAACGGCCACCGGCTGCCCTTTTTCCACCTTGTCCCCGACCAGCACCAGATTTTTCTTGTTATGCGCGTAGCGGGTGATGTAGCCATTGCCGTGGTTGATCTCGACCATAATTCCGTAGCCCGGCCGCCTGTCCGACCAGGTCACGATGCCGGCAGCGACCGCCTTGACCAGGGATTCCGGCCTGCCGGCAAAATCCATCCCGCCGTGAAACTCCCGCTTGCCTGATATCGGGTCCGCACGCCAGCCGAACAGCGATGATATCCAGCCGCCGGACACCGGGCTGCCAGCGGGCAGCGTCCTGTCCTGCAAGTCATGGTTTATGAGCATGGACTCCATGGCCGTGAGCTTGTCGCTGCGGTCTTCGATCTTGTACAGGAGCTCATCGAGCTGGGCGATAAAATCCGAAACCTGGAAGGAATTCCGTTGAACGGCGTGGTATGGCCCGCCCATGCCCACGGGCCCAGCGACGTCGAAATCGATGTCTTCGATGCCGGCCATGGCCGCGAGCCGCGCGCCCAGCGCATCGATGCGCATGACATGGCCCTGCAGTTTGCTGAGGCGGCTCGCCAGCGCATCCAGGTTGTTTTCCGCCTCGTTTTTCGCCCGCTGGATCAGGGTCCTGTGCCCTTCTATCTCCTGCCGGTGCGCCTTCTTGACATCCCGGTACAGTTCAACCATGGCATCCGCGGAATATTCAAGCGTAAAATAGCTCCCCGCATAGAACGCACCGGCGGTAACCATGAACCCGATCAGGAGAATCACGAGCAGGCTGTTCGGGCCCAGTGACACCTTCATGGCCCGCCGCCTGCCTCTTGAAATGAAGAGAAGTTCCATAATACCGTTTCTTATTCTTGCTTGTTACATGCCGCCAGACATCCCTCCGTTATCATGCCAGATACGCGCAAACTGCAGACAGTAACCCTCGCGTCCCTACTTTCGGACGACAACCCCGAATCGGGTGCGCTTCTCCGGCACGTGTACTTTCTGCGCAGACTGGAAGACAAACTGCTGGCTTACCTCGGCCCGCCGCTGAACACCCACTGTACACTGGCAAACTTCGCCAACGACACCCTTACCCTCCTTGGCGATTCCTCTACATGGGCAGCCAGACTGCGATACGCCGCCCCGGAAATACTGTATTACCTGCAAAACGAATGTAAGCTGTCGTCGCTGAAAACCGTTCGTATCAAAGTAATGCCTCCTGCCGGATCAGGCCGGAGGTCGCCGCGCGAGCGCCCCGCGATTTCCGCTGCCTCGGCCAGGCACCTGGCGGAAGTCGCAACCTCGATGCGCGACAATGACCTGCAAAAATCCCTGTTCAGACTGGCCAGGCACGGAAAATAACCGGGGCCCGGCCTTTGTTATCATCAGGTGGCTGAAATGGGCTGAATGAATGAGATGGGCACATCCATCTCGTCCTCAAAGCTGATCAGTTCCCATGCATTCTTGGTTGCCAGCAATTCCCTCAGCAGGCAGTTATTCAATTCATGGCCCGACTTGAATCCCGTAAATGATCCAATCAGGCTGTGCCCCAGCAGGTAAAGATCGCCAATCGCATCCAGGATCTTGTGCTTTACGCACTCATCCTCGTAACGGAGACCGTCATCATTCAGTATGCGATAGTCATCCACGACCACGGCATTGTCCAGGCTGCCCCCCAGGGCAAGGTTCTTTTCGCGCAGCAGTTCCACGTCGCGCATAAACCCGAATGTCCTCGCCCGGCTGACTTCCTTCACGAACGAGGTTGTCGAAAAATCTATCTCCGCCTTGCAATTCCGGTCATTGAATACGGGGTGGTCAAATTCAATGGTGAAGCCCACCTTGAAGCCGTTAAAGGGCTCGAACATCGCCCACTTGTCCTCCTTCTCCACATGCACCTTCTGCTTGATGCGGATGAAACACTTGGGGGAGTTCTGTTCTTCGACGCCGGCGGACTGGATCAGGAATACAAACGGGCCGGCGCTGCCGTCCATGATGGGTACTTCATCCGAGCTAAGATCAACAAAGGCATTATCAATGCCGAAACCGGCCATTGCGGAGAGCAGGTGCTCCACCGTGGAGATCCTGACGTTATCCCTGATCAGCGTGGTCGAGAGCCGGGTGTCGCCGACATTCTCCGGACGGGCGCGGATTTCAACAGGAGGATCGAGATCGATGCGGCGGAAGATAATGCCGTTATTTACGGGTGCGGGACGTAATGTGAGAAAAACTTTTTTGCCGGTATGCAGGCCAACCCCGGTAGCGCGGATGACGTTTTTAAGCGTACGTTGCCTTATCATTGATTTTATTGTCCTTTTTGACTTGGCGCGCCCCCCCAATTCACCCTTTGTAAGGGTAAATCCCCTGGCTGTCAAGTCAGAATTTCCGTATGGCCCTCGTGCCGGCGGCCGGTTCCGGGAAAATCAGTCCGCCTGCCTGCGTAAAAACGCCGGGATATCGAGATAATTCGGGTCAGTCACGTTCACGGGCCTGGCCTTGTTTTCCGCCGCCGGCTGGTTGCGCATGACCGTCGGGCGATCGAACTCCCGGTAATCGATTGCGGCACCGCCGGCCGCCTGTACCAGTTTTATCCTGCCGGCATCCTCCCGCGCCACCTGGCCGAGACCGGTAGCCACGATGGTGACGCGCATCTCTCCGCTCATTTCAGGATCGATAACCGTACCGACCACCACTGTCGCATTGTCCGAGGCGAACTGCTTGACGGTATTCCCTACCTCGTCGAACTCTCCTATCGACAGGTCCATGCCGGCGGTGATATTGATTAACAGGCCGCGTGCGCCGGACAGATTGACATCCTCCAGCAGCGGGCTCGAGATCGCGGCCTCGGCCGCGAGGCGTGCGCGCTCTTCTCCCTGCGCCCTGCCTGATCCCATCATCGCCATGCCCATCTCGGCCATTACCGTTCGCACGTCGGCAAAGTCCACATTGATCAGGCCGGGGCAGGTAATCAGCTCGGCGATACCCTGCACCGCGCCGAGCAACACATCATTGGCCGCACTGAACGCATTCAGCAGGCTTACCTGCCGGCCCAGAACGGTCAGCAGCTTCTCGTTCGGAATCGTAATCAGCGAATCCACGAATTGGCCGAGTTCCTTGATGCCCTTGCTCGCCACCTCGGCGCGCTTTCTTCCCTCGAAAGCGAATGGCCGCGTGACCACGGCAACCGTTAACATCCCCATCTCCTTGGCTACCTGGGCCACAATGGGGGTTGCACCGGTGCCGGTGCCGCCGCCCATGCCCGCGGTGATGAAGACCATGTCGGCGCCTTCCAGCACGTCCATGATGCGATCGCGGTCTTCAAGGGCGGCCTGCCTGCCGATTTCCGGATCGGCGCCCGCGCCCAGGCCATTCGTGACGTTATGGCCCAGCTGCAACTGCGTCTTTGCGCTGGATTTTCGCAATACCTGCGCATCCGTATTGGCGCAGATGAAATCCACGCCCTCGATATTTGCCCTGACCATGTGTTCAACGGCGTTCCCGCCACCGCCGCCGATACCAATCACCTTTATTACAGCCGTCTGATTTTCAGCATCTACCAGTTCAAACATAGCGATACCTCCCGTTTAATTGCCAAATTCCCCGTATTCAGAAATTGCCCTGAAACCAGCTCTTCATCCGCTCCCAGGCGTTGTTCATGCCGCTGTTAATCCGATGTGAGTGAGCGGCGTTGTACATGTGCTTTCGCCCGAACAGCAGCAAACCGACCCCGGTCGAATAAATCGGATTACGGACCACATCGGACAGACCGGTCACGTATTGCGGTACGCCCACCCGCACCGGCATATGAAAAATTTCCTCGGCGAGCTCGACGACGCCTTCCATCTTGGCGCTGCCGCCCGTCAAAACGATGCCCGCGGCGATCATGTCTTCGAAACCGCTGCGGCGCAGCTCGGCCTGCACAAGCGTGAACAGTTCCTCGTAACGTGGCTCTACCACCTCCGCAAGCGTCTGCCTGGCGAGGCGGCGCGGCGGGCGGTCGCCCACGCTTGGCACTTCTATCGTCTCGTCGGGATTCGCCAGTTGTGCGAGGGCGCAGGCATATTGCACCTTGATATCCTCGGCGTGCTGGGTCGGCGTCCTGAGGGCGACCGCGATGTCATTGGTTACCTGATCGCCGGCGATCGGGATGACGCAGGTATGGTGTATGGCGCCGTTGATGAACACCGCGATATCCGTCGTCCCGCCGCCGATATCGACCAGGCAGATGCCGAGCTCCTTCTCATCCTCGGTGAGGGCCGCGTAGCTGGCCGCGAGCTGCTCGAGGATGATATCGTCCACTTCCAGCCCGCAGCGGCGGACGCATTTGATGATGTTCTGCGCTGCGCTGACCGCTCCGGTAACCATGTGGACCTTGGCTTCCAGCCGGACGCCCGACATGCCGACGGGTTCCTTCACGCCTTCCTGGTTGTCGATCACGAATTCCTGCGGCAGGATGTGCAGTATCTTCTGATCCGCCGGGATGGCCACCGCGCGCGCGGCGTCAATCACCCGATCCACGTCACCCAGCGTCACTTCATTGTCGCGGATCGCAACAATGCCGTGGGAATTCAGGCTCCGCACGTGGCTGCCGGCAATGCCGGTATAGACCGAGTGGATCTCGCACCCCGCCATCAATTCGGCTTCCTCGATGGCGCGCTGTATCGACTGGACGGTTGATTCGATGTTCACCACAACGCCTTTTTTCAGGCCGCGCGAACGGCTCGATCCCAGGCCGACGATCTCGACCTCCCCGTCCACAGTAATTTCACCGACGATGGCCACCACCTTGGATGTACCGATATCCAGCCCGACTATCAGGCTCTTGTCAGTTTTTTTCACCATCTCTGCTGTACTCCGCTGCTTTCCCCGTTGCCTGCATGATCGTCCCTCCATTCCACCGCAAAGCCGTTGGTGTAACGCATATCAATCCGTTTCATTTCCCCCGCCCCGCGCCCCGCGTTAACCAGCACCTGGCGGATGAACCTGTCCGCCTTCCCGTCAAAATCCCTGCGCCCCAGCACGACGCCGAGGCCGTTATCCAGCTCGAAATCCCAGGCCCGCCTGTCATCCAGGGTCAACCGGACGACGGCCAGATCGAACGGCCGAAGCATGGCCTTGAGCTGCAGGTATCGCCCCATCACGAGGGTCTGCGTACCCGGCGGGCCTTCGAGCAGGGGGAGACCGGGGGGGTAAGTCGTTTTGTCGGGCGCAAAAAATTCACCCTGCCGGTTCAGGAGACCAGCATCCTTCCATTTCGCGATCGCCGCCTGCTCCTGGACAAATACCTGCAGGCCATCCGGCCAGAGGCGATGCACCGAGACTTCGCGCACCCACGGTTCCGCCAGTATGGCGTCGCGCAGGGCATTGACGTTGACGTTGAAAAACCCGCCGCGCACGCGGTCGCGCACCAGCGCCTGGAGGATGGCCGGTGAGAGATACCGGAATTCACCTTCGATGCGCACCTGCCTGACGGGCAGCGTGGCGGGATGGACGAGGAAATACCCCAGCCCTGCCAGCAAGGCGATAAATACCAGTGCAAACAGGCCCCCGATGAAGGTAACCGGCCGGGCCGGCATACCGCCTTCCCCGGCCTGCCTCTCGCCGGTGTGCCCGCTTGCGTGATGTGCCGTCATCAACATAAACGTCAAGGTCCCGCACCCATGCTCGTGTTCAATATCCTGATAACCAGTTCATCAAAATCGATCCCGGCCTGCCGCGCCGCCATAGGCACCAGGCTGTGACTGGTCATGCCGGGAATGGTATTGGCCTCGATCAACCACGGGTTACCCGCAGCATCCAGCATCAGGTCAATGCGCCCCCAGCCGCTGCCGTCCAGGGCCCTGAAGGCCTTCAACGCCAGTTCCGCCAGGCTTTTCTCCCTGTCTTCCTCAAGACCGCAGGGGCAGATATACCGGGTCGTCTCCTCGACGTATTTGGCCCGGTAATCATAGAATTCCCTGGGCGTCTCCAGCCGTATCAACGGCAGTACGCTGTCGCCCACGATCGGGGCGGTGTATTCCCTGCCGTTGATCCAGCATTCCGCCATCACCCGCGAGTCATACGCCGAGGCATGACGCCAGGCCTGTTCCAGATCAGACGCACGACTGACCTTGGTGGCGCCAAAACTCGAACCCTCCCGTACCGGCTTGACCATCAGCGGTAATCCCAGTTCGTCACACACCTGTTCCCAGTCCGCCTGCGCATCCAGCTCCACAAACGCCGGGGTGGGCAGCCCGCAGCCCTTCCACAGCATCTTGGCGCGGCACTTGTCCATCGCCAGCGCCGAACCCAGTACCTTGCTCCCGGTATACGGAATCCGGAGCGTATCCAGCGCGCCCTGGATCAAGCCGTCCTCGCCGCCCCTGCCGTGCAGGGCCAGAAAGACCCGGTCAAAGTTTCCTTCCAGCAGCCTCGCAAGCACATCGTGCTGTACATCAACGGCATGCGCATTCACTCCCCGGCGTTCAAGCGCCGCGAGTACGGCTTGCCCGCTCTCCAGCGAAATTTCACGCTCCGCCGACAAACCGCCCATCATGACCGCCACCTTTCCGTAATCCGGCAAACCGCCTGACTCCTCCCCGTTACTCACAATAAAACCTGAATCTTTTTCCCCGCTCACGTATCGCCGACAATTCTCACTTCCGGCACCAGTTCAACGCCGTGATCACGCCTGACGGCATCCCGGACATAAAGGATCAGTTGCTCTATGTCACGCGCGGTGGCGCCGCCGTGATTGATGATGAAGTTGGCGTGTTTTTCGGAAACACCGGCCCCGCCCGAACGCTTGCCTTTCAGTCCGGAGGCCTCGATCAGTCTCGCGGCGTAATCCCCCGGCGGATTGCGAAATACCGAACCACAGCTCGGTTGCCGCAACGGTTGGCTTTCCGATCGCCTGGCCAGTAACTCCCGGATCCGCTGCTCCGCGCGTGAACGGCTGCCGGGGGCAAGCTGTAATTCCGCGGCGAGGAACCATTCCCCGGCCGGCATATCGACCTGCCGGTAACCGGGCGTGAATTCGCTTTTGGGGCGCGTACGGCAACGTCCCGACCGATCAACTGTCTTCACTGCCGTGACGATATCCCAGGTTTCATGGCCGAAGGCACCGGCGTTCATGGCCAGCGCCCCGCCCACCGTGCCCGGGATCCCGGCCATGAATTCAGCGCCCGTCAATCCGGATTTCGCGCTGAACCGCGCCAGCCTTGCGCAAGGCACACCGGCCTCCGCCCGGATCCGGTTATTCCCCGCCAGCTCCAGCCGATCCAGCACCCCGGCGAGCTTGATCACGGTGCCGTTGTAACCACCATCACGCACCAGCAGGTTGCTGCCGAGCCCGATGCAGAGGATCAGTTCGTTGGCGGGCAAACCCGAGAGAAAATGAACCAAATCCTCCTCGTCGGCGGGTTCAAAATAAATTTTGGCCCGGCCCCCTGCATGCCAGGAGGTATGTTTAGACATCGGCTCGTCCGCTTTCACGATGCCACGCACGCCTTCTGCATATCCCCGCCTGGTCATGTCACATGGTGCTTCCGGTGAAAATTCCTTGTCTTGCGCGTACATGGCCGGCCTTACCGTGCCTCTGCTCCAAATTGCCGGATTAGTGCGGGGGCGAGCGTACCGATGTCGCCGGCTCCCAGCACCAGAAGCAGGTCCCCTTCGGCCGCGATATTGGCCAGAAGCGAATACAGCTCCTCACGATCTTCAACGAAGATCGGAACAACCTGCCCCCGCAGGCGGATCGCCCGGCACAGGGATCGGCTGTCGGCACCGGGTATGGGCTTTTCGCCCGCCGGGTAGACGGCCGTCACGAACAGGACATCCACTTCCGACAGGACCTGGACAAAATCATCAAACAGGTCCCGGGTCCGCGTATAGCGGTGAGGCTGGAAAATCACGATGATGCGGTTGTCCGGCCAGCCGGCCCTGAGCCCCTGCAGGGTCGCGGCGATTTCCCGTGGATGATGACCATAATCATCCACGACGGTCACACGCTTGCCACCAATGGTGATTTCACCTGCGGCCTGGCAGCGCCGCGCGATACCCTGGAAATGCCGCAGGGCGTTCATAATCACGTTTTCCCCGATACCCAGTTCATGGGCGACGGCGATCGCCGCCAGGGCGTTCAGCACATTGTGTTTGCCGGGCAGATTCAGTTCTATCTCCAGCCAGTCGCCGCTGTTCCGGCGGGACACCCGGAACCAGGTCTTGTTGCCCGCCTGTTTCAGGAGCTGCGCGGAGAAGTCCGCCTCGTGATCGAGGCCGTAGGTCAGGACCGGTTTGGTGATCCTGTCCAGGATCGATCGGTTGCCTTCGTCATCGATACACAGCACCGTCAGACCGTAGAACGGCAAATGCTGCAGGAACTCGACAAAGTTGTCCCTGAGGCGGGCGAAGTCACCGCCGTAGTTCTCGAGGTGGTCCGCGTCGATATTGGTCAGCACCGTCATGATCGGCTGCAGGTGCAGAAAGGAGGCGTCGCTTTCGTCCGCCTCGGCGACCAGGTATTTGCCCTTTCCAAGCCGGGCATGGGAACCGGTGCTGTTCAGGAGGCCGCCGATGACGTACGTCGGATCAAGCCCGGCTTCCGCCAGCAAACTGGCGATGAGGCTGGTCGTGGTAGTTTTGCCATGGGTGCCCGCCACGGCGATGCCGTGCTTGAATCGCATCAGCTCCGCCAGCATTTCCGCCCGCGGGATGATGGGAATGCGCTGGGCGCGCGCCGCCTGCAGTTCGGTATTGTCCTCGGTGATCGCACTGGAATAGACGACCACGTCGCTGCCGTTGATATGTTCGGACGTATGGCCCCTGACCACGCGGATCCCCAGGTTCTGGAGGTGACGCGTCGCCCTGTTTTCATTAAGGTCTGATCCGGAAACCGCATAGCCGAGGTTATGCAGCACTTCGGCGATGCCGCTCATCCCCGCCCCGCCAATGCCGACAAAGTGGATATGCCTCACCCGGCCGAGCACCTGTTCGAATTTGTCAGGCACAGGCCGCCTCCAGGCAGAGTTCCGCCACCAGCCGGGTCGCTTCCGGCTTCGCCAGCGCCCTGGCCTGCCGGGCCATGGCCAGCAGCCGCGGGCGCGCGTCGTAAAATTCTGCCAGCACGCGGGCCAGGCGCTCACCGGTCAATTCAGATTCGACCAGGAGCAGGGCGCCCCCCCGTTCGCTGAGGTAGCGTGCATTGGCGGTCTGGTGATCATCCACGGCATGGGGGAAGGGAACGAGGATCGACGCGATCCCGACGGCGGCCAGTTCCGCGATTGTGAGCGCCCCGGCCCGGCAGATGACGAGGTCCGCCCAGCAATACGCTTCGGCCATGTCCTCAATAAAGGGGATAAGCTCAACCTGGCAGGGCAATGCGCCGTAAAGAATCCGTGTGGCCTCGAGGTGATCCCTGCCGGTCTGGTGGCGGATAGCGACCCGCACCCCTTCCGGCAGGAGGGAGACGGCCCGGGGTACGGTTTCATTCAGGGTCAGCGCCCCCTGGCTCCCACCGATCACGAGGATCTTCAGCGCCGCCCCGGTGTCCGGATGCAGGCGCGATTCCGGCACTGCCACGTTGAGAATGTCCGGCCGAACCGGGTTGCCGGTGTTTTTTGCCCGGTACCTCGGCGCGAAGGTGCCGGGAAACCCCTCCATGATCGTGTGCGCTAGCGGCGCGAGCAGGCGATTGGTCAGGCCGGCGATCGCATTCTGTTCGTGGATGCACAGGGGTATGCGAAGCATCCAGCTGGCGATACCCCCGGGGCCGCTGACAAACCCCCCCATACCCAACACTGCCGCCGGTTTATGCTGAACCAGGATCCACAGCGCCTGGACCAGGGCAACCACGACGATAATCGGTGCCACGAGCCATCGGCGCAGCCCCTTGCCGCGCAGCCCGCTGATAGTAATGGTCAGCAGGGGGTAGCCGTTCTCCGGGACCACCCGGGATTCCATGCCCGCCCCCGTGCCCAGCCAGAGCAGCGGTATGCCGCGCTGCCTGAGAAAATGGGCCACCGCGAGCGCCGGAAAGACATGGCCACCCGTGCCTCCCGCCATGATGAGTATCGGTTTATGCGGCATAGATTTCCGATCTGCCGGGCATGGCCGGCCGCCTGGGCTGGTTGTTTTCAAATTCTACGCGCAGCAGAACAGCGAGCAGCGCGCACGTCACGATAACGCTGTTGCCGCCGTAGCTCATCAGCGGGAGCGTCAGACCCTTCGTCGGCAATATGCCCATGTTTACGCCAATATTGATGAAGGCCTGCATCCCGATGATCATGCCGATGCCGTAGGCAAAATAGGCGGCGAACTGCCGGCCGGCCAGCTCGGCTACCTGGCCGATGACAAACGCGCGCCAGACGATAAAGCAGAACAGGACTATCACGGCGATGCTGCCGACCAGGCCAAGTTCTTCCGCCATTACCGCAAACACGAAATCCGTGTGCGCCTCCGGAAGATAAAAAAGTTTCTGGACGCTGCTGCCGAGCCCGACCCCGAACCAGTCCCCCCGGCCGAAGGCTATCAATGCCTGGGTCAGCTGGAAGCCGCTGGCAAACGGGTCCTGCCAGGGATCGACAAAGCTGATCAGGCGCTGCATGCGGTAGGGCGACAGCACCGCGAGGCTCAGCAGGGCGGCGATGGCGGCGAGCACCCAGGCAAAAAACCGGCTGAGCGGGACACCACCGATGAACAGCATGCCCAGGGCGGTGGCAAACATGACCACCCCGGCGCCGTAGTCCGGTTCCAGCAACAGGAGGCCCGAGATAACGGTCAGCACGATTATCGGCCGGATGAACCCCGTAAAACTGCTCCTGACCTTGTCGGCGTGCCTGACGAGATAACCGGAAAGGTAAGCGATGACGAAAAATTTGACGGGCTCCGACACCTGCAGGGCAAACGGCCCGACCCGTAACCAGCGCAGGCTGCCATTGACTTCATGGCCGACGCCCGGGATCAGGACCAGCACCAGCAGCAGGATGCCGGTCGCCATCAGCGGAACGCTCATCCTCTGCCAGACATCCACCGGCGCCAGGAGAATGATGCCGGCGGCCGACAGGCCGATCATGACGGAGAAGAGCTGCCGCCAGAAATAATACAGCGGCATCTGGAACTGGCGGTCTGCCACCGTGATCGAGGAGGACGCGACCATGAGCAGGCCAAAGCCGAGCATGAACACGATGACCAGGATGAGCCCGAGATCATGGCCGTAGAGCGGGCGCCGGCGATCACCCGTACCATTTTTCGGTACTGCCTGCTGCGGCCTGGTGTTCATTCAAATCACCGGTAAAGATTTCACCGCCCCGACAAAGGCCTCGCCGCGCGCGCGGTAGTCTTCGAACATGTCAAAGCTCGAACAGGCCGGGGACAGCAGCACGATATCGCCGGACAGGGCCTGGCCGGCTGCCGTGTTGACCGCCTCCTGCATACTCGCAGCCTCATGGACGGGGACGATGCCGCGCAGTACCTCCCTGATTCTGGGACCATCCCGCCCCATTACCACGGCTGCCCGCAGGCAATCGGCTGCCACGGCCGCCAGCGGACTGAAATCAGCCCCCTTACCGTCGCCACCGGCGATCAGGATCAGGTTCCGGTTTTGCGACAGTCCCCGGATCGCCGCGCACGCGGCGCCCGGGTTTGTGCCCTTGGAATCGTCGTACCAGGTCACGCCGTTTATTTCCGCAATCTTCTGGCAGCGGTGCGGCAGGCCCGCAAACGTCCGCAGCACCTCCAGCCTATTCGCCCGTGGCAGACCGATCACCTCGCCGAGGGCAAGGGCGGCAAGGGCATTGGCGATATTGTGATCGCCCTTGAGGCGCAATTCGCTGGCCGGCATGAGGCAATCGCTGCCCTGCGCGAGCCAGCGAACCTGGCCGCGGCGGCGGATTCCGTACTGGCTCGCCCCGGGTTCGCGGAGGGTATAGCCGACAGTCTTGCGGTCCCGGCGTTTCATGGCAGAGACAACCGGATCGTCGAGATTGATCACCATGGTGCCGTCACCGTCGTAAATACGCGCCTTCGCGGCGGCGTAATCAGCGAGAGAGGCGTAACGATCCATATGGTCTTCGGAGACGTTCAGCACGGCAGAGGCCAGGGCGTTCAGGCAAGACACGCTTTCCAGCTGGAAACTCGAGAGTTCAAGGATATGGATGTCGGCCGCGCTTTCGCCGAGCAGGTCCAGCGCCGGCACACCGATATTGCCGCCCAGACCGGCATTCATCCCCGCCGCCCTGGCCATCCCGGCCACCAGTGTGGCCACCGTGCTCTTGCCATTGGAACCGGTGACCGCCACGATCGGCGCCGTCACGTTTTTGCAGAACAAATCGATATCGCCGCCGATCCGGACGCCGGCCTCCCGTGCCTGCGCGATCGCGGGCTCCCGCAGGGAAACGCCGGGGCTGATCAGGATGCGGCCCGCTTCCCGCAGCACGCCGGCATTGAACCCGCCAAGAAAAAGCGGCACCTCAGGGTAATGTTTCTGCATTTCCGCAAGCATCGGCGGCTGCAGGCGGCTGTCAGTGACGGCAAACTCAACCTGGCGGGCGGCAAGATAACGGGCGCAGGCATACCCGGTCTTCCCCAGCCCGACGATTACCGTGTCATATCGTCTGCCTCTCATCGCCATGTCAAGCCGTGCTGCGAAAGCATGATTCAATGTCTGCGGCCTCAGCGGATCTTCAGGCTGGCCAGGCCGATCAGCACCAGAATCACGGTGATGATCCAGAAGCGGACGATGACCCTGGGTTCCGGCCATCCCTTCAGTTCGTAATGGTGATGCAGCGGCGCCATGTGGAATATCCTCCGGCCGGTCAACTTGTAGGAGCCAACCTGCAGAATTACCGATACCGTCTCCATGACGAAAACGCCGCCCATGATGAACAACACGAGTTCCTGGCGAACCAGCACTGCGATGATCCCCAGCGCCGCACCCAGCGCCAGGGCGCCGATGTCACCCATAAACACCTGGGCGGGATAGGTGTTGAACCACAGAAAACCGAGACCCGCGCCCACCATGGCCCCGCAGAACACCGCCACTTCCCCGACCCCCGGGACATAGGGGATCCCGAGATACTCGGCAAACCGCACGTTTCCCGTGGCGTAGGCAAAGATAGCGAGCGCGCCGGCGATCATCACGGTTGGGAGTATGGCGAGGCCATCCAGACCGTCGGTCAGGTTGACCGCATTGCTCGTTCCGACGATCACGAAATACGCCAGCACGATATACAGCCAGCCGAGTTCCACATCGACTGCCTTGACGAACGGGACTATCAATCGCGTTTCCGCCGCCACGCTTGCGGTCAGATACAGAAACACGGCGGCGGCCAGTCCGATTACCGACTGCGAGAGATATTTATAGCGGGCGGGCAGCCCCCTGTGGTTCCGCTTCACCACCTTGCGGTAGTCATCGATCCAGCCGACGCCGCCAAACAGCAGCGTCACCAGCAATACCACCCAGACAAACCGGTTTCCGAGGTCCGCCCAGCACAGCGTGCTGACGGCGATGGACACAAGGATCAGCAGCCCCCCCATCGTCGGGGTACCGGACTTTTCCAGGTGCGTCCTGGGGCCGTCGTCACGCACGCTCTGTCCAATCTGGTACTCGCTCAGCCGCTGGATGAGGTACGGTCCGATGATGAGCGCGATGAACAGAGAAGTCAGCACGCCGAGGATCGTGCGCAAGGTCAGGTATTGAAAGACATTGAAGCCGCTGTAATACCCGGTGAGATAGTCTGCAAGCCAGATCAGCATGCCGGCGTTTTCGCCTCCAGAACCACGGCGAGTTTCTCCATCCGCATCGCCCGCGAACCCTTGATCAGCACGGTCACCCCCGGTTCGATGTCGGAAACGAGCCGCGCCGCCAAACTGTCCGCCTCCGTGAAATGATGCGCCCCCGTGCCGAAGGATTTGACGGCGGCGGCGCACAGGGGACCGATCGCGTAAAGCCGTTCGACACCGGACGCCTTCGCCATCTCGCCCGCCCCGGCATGCAGGCCGGCGGCTTCAGCCCCCAGCTCGCCCATGTCACCGAGTACCAGCCAGCGCCTGCCCTGAAATCCGGCCAGCACGTCCAGGGCCACCCTGAGCGAAGCGGGGTTGGCATTGTAGGTATCATCAATGAGACGTGAATTATTCATGCCGGGCCTGAGTTCCAGTCGTCCCCGGATCGGGGACATGTGCTCCAGGCCGCGTTTGATCTGCCCCGGATCAATTCCCAGGCCGATGGCGCAAGCGGCGGCTGCCAGTGCGTTACTGACGTTGTGCCTGCCCGGCAGCGACAATGACACGTCTATTTTCCCAATCGGGGTATGGATCGCGAACGCACTGGCGCCTGAAGTGCCAGAGAGAGTGATGTCCGGCGCATGGACGTCCGCCGGGCGTTCCAGGCCGAACGACAATTGGCGGAAGCCCGTGATCTTCTGACGCCAGAAACCGGCATAAGGGTCATCGGCGTTGATGATCGCAATTCCTTCCCGATCCAGGCCCTCGTAAATCTCCGACTTGGCACGGGCCACGCCGTCCACGCTGCCGAAGCCTTCCAGGTGAGCGGGGGCACACTGCGTGATCAGGGCCACCGTGGGCCTTGCCATCCGGCTCAACCAGCCGATCTCACCGGGGTGATTGGCGCCCATCTCGACGACCGCGAACCGGTGGTCATGGCCCATACCGAACAACGTCAGCGGGACACCGATGTTGTTGTTCAGATTGCCCCGCGTAGCCAGCACGGGCGCCTCGAGCCGCAGGATACTGACCAGCATTTCCTTGACGGTGGTCTTGCCGTTGCTGCCGGTGATAGCCACCAGCGGGATCCTGAACCGCGCGCGCCACAGGCCGGCAAGACTGCCCATGGCCTGCCGCGTATCGTTAACGACGAGCAGGGGCAAATCGGCCTGTCCGGTTTTTTCGACCATGGCGGCACGGGCCCCGGCTTCCCTGGCCGCCGGGATGAAATCATGGCCATCGAACCGTTCCCCTTTCAGGGCGATGAACAGTTCGCCGCCTTTCAGCGTCCTGCTGTCGGTGCTGCACCCGGCAAATTCGACATCCTGACCGAGGTAGTTCGCGTGCAGGGATTCAGCGGCCGTGGAAAGTGACATGCGGATCATCACCCTGTACCCAACTGGCGGCACACGATCTGCTGGTCGCTGAACGGCCGGCGCTGTCCGCCGGCCTCCTGGTAGCGCTCATGCCCCTTGCCGGCAATCAGGACGATATCATCCGCCGTGGCCGAGCAGATGGCCGCGGCTATAGCGGCCTCGCGATCGACCTCGACCCGTGCGGCCGCAGGATGTCGCATACCCTTCAGGATGTCCTGGATAATGGCCTGCGGATCTTCCATGCGCGGGTTATCGGTGGTCAGGATGACCGCGTCGGCGCAGGATTCCGCCACGGCGCCCATCAGGGGGCGCTTGCCGCTGTCCCGGCCGCCGCCGCAGCCGAATACGCATACCAGTCTTCCCGGACACAGAGGCTTGAGGGACCTGAGCACCTGTGCCAGGGCATCCGGTGTATGCGCGTAGTCGACGAACACCAGCGGTTTGTGACCGCCGCCGAAACGCTCCAGACGGCCGGGAACGCCATGGCAGCGGGACAACCATTCGCACACCCGCTCCAACGAATAATTCAGCAGGCAGAGCGCAGCGACGCAGGCCAGAAGATTACTGGCGTTGAAACGGCCTGTGAGCCGGCTGGCCAGATCGCCCTCACCCCACGGCGTGATGACATGCACGGCCAGTGCCCCCGGCCGATCCGCCTGGACATCTCCGCGGACGATCGGGATGTTTCTGCCCGCCGCGACAGGCTCCCCGAGTGTGAAACCGATCGTTTCCGTACCCGCGTCAAGAAGGGGGATCAACGACCGCCCGGTTTCATCATCCAGGTTGATGACCGCCTTACGGACCGGGAAATCGGTGAATAAGCTGCGCTTGGCCCGGGCGTATCCCGCCATGTCGCCATGGTAATCAAGGTGATCCCGGCTCAGGTTGGTAAAAATTCCCATGGCAAACACCACGCCGGCAATCCGGTGCTGATCGAGACCGTGGGAAGACACCTCCATGATCGCGTATCTGAATTTCCTGTCGCGCATACCCGCGAGCAGCTGGTGCAACGTTACCGCGTCCGGTGTGGTATTCGGCCCCGGTTCGAGATCGGTCAACGGGCCATAACCGAGGCTCCCGATCAGACCGCAGTCAACCGCGCCTTCCCCGGAGAGGGACTGGGAGAGGAGATGACTGATTGTCGTTTTGCCGTTGGTGCCGGTTATGCCGATTACCGCAAGGTCCCGGGAGGGATGGCCAAAATAGCGATCGGCGATGACGCCCGCCTTTCGGTATAGATCGCCGACCCGGAACAGCGGTACCGCGCAGGTGGGAAGTTCCGGCGTGCCATTGGCCTCGGCGACTACCGCGCAGGCACCGGCCCGGACAGCATCGCCGATATAGGGAATGCCGCTGCCCTGCGCAGTCCTGCATGCCAAAAACAGTCCGCCGGGCCCGATCTTGCGGCTGTCCATGGCGATGCCGGTCACGTCACGGTCCTGCCCGGGTGCAACTTCGACTATCCCCTCGAGCAGACCGCGCAGGGGATAACCACGGGCCATGCGCTCAGCCGCCATCATTATTCCGCCATCTCCGGAAGCAAGTTCTTGCCGGCGACGATCTGCCCTCGCGGCATGGTCAGATCGTCTGGGGAGACATTCAACAGGCGCAGCGCGCCGCTCATCACCCTGGAGAATACGGGCGCGGCCACCTGGCCGCCATAATATTGCCCGCCCTTTGGATCGTCGATCATCACCACCATGACCAGGCGCGGGTCACTGGCCGGCGCTATGCCGGCAAACAGCGACAGGTAGCGGTCTTCGGAATAACCGCCGGCCTTTGTTTTGCGTACGGTCCCCGTCTTGCCGGCCACGCGGTAACCGTTCACGGCGGCGCGGTAACCCGTACCGCCATCACGCACTACCGCTTCCAGCATGGCCAGGATCTGGGCCGCCGTGTTCTCCGGCAAAACGCGGTGGCCGCCCGGAGGCGACAAAATTTTATGAAACGACAGGGGCAGGAGCTCCCCGTCATTGGCCAGTGTCAGATAGGCCTGCGCAAGCTGCAGGACGGTTACGGACAGGCCGTAGCCGAATGCCACCGTTGCCAGTTCCACCTCGGACCAGTTATCGGGAATATCGAGGCGGCCCGCCGTTTCTCCCGGAAAACCGCTGCCCGTTATCTTCCCGAAACCGAAATCGGCAAGGGTCTGCCACAGCAAACCGGGTTCAAGCGAGAGTGCAATCTTGGCGGCGCCCACGTTGCTGGATTTCCTGATGATCGACGCCAGGTCAATCACACCGTAATTGTTGATATCGCGAATGGTATGGTGGCCGATCTTGAGGTAACCGGGCCGGGTATCAACCGGGGTAACCGGGGAATAAAAACCGGACTGCAGCGCCGCTGCGATAGTGAAAGGTTTCAGCGTCGAACCGGGTTCGAAGGCATCGGTAATTGCCCGGTTCCTGAAAAAACCACTTCTCAGGTCATTGCGGTTGTTGGGATTATAGGACGGCTGTCCGGCCAGGGCCATCACCTCTCCAGTTTTTGCGTCCAGCATGACCAGAGAGCCGGCGTGCGCGCGATGCAGGTTGACGGCCGATTTCAGTTCACGGTAGGCCAGGTACTGAATACGCCGATCGATGCTGAGCTCCAGCACCCTGCCCGACCTGGCCGGCCTGATGCTCTCGACATTCGCGACGATGCGGCCCAGGCGGTCCTTCAGCACCCGCTTGCCGCCCGGTGTTCCCCGCAACCATTCATCGTACGCGAGTTCGAGCCCCTCCTGGCCCACGTCATCGATGTTGGTAAATCCAATGAGGTGTGACGCGACTTCGCCGGCGGGATAATAGCGGCGGTATTCCTGCTGAAAATAAATCCCCGGTATGTCGAGCGCTGCGATCTTTTCTGAAAGCGCAGGATCGACGTGGCGCCGCAGGTAAACGAATTCGCGGCCGAACCGTTCCCTGAGCAGGATTTCAAGCTCCTCACTGTTCATCTCGAGCAGGGCAGCCAGAGGGGCCAGGTCCCGCCCGGACGCCAGCACCTTTTGCGGCGTCGCCCATACCGAATTCACCGGGGTGCTGATCGCGAGCGGTTCGCCGTTCCTGTCCGCGATCATCCCGCGATGCGCGGGGATCTCGACCACGCGCAGCGCCCGCGCATCGCCATGCTCCTGTAAAAACTCCTTGTTCAGGACCTGAAGATCAACGGAGCGCCATATCAGCACGGACATGCCCGCCAGGTAGACGCCGAGAATCAACCAGCGGCGTACGGGATGGAACCCGGGGGGCGGTTTCGGGTCCGTCATTTTTCTATTACCACGAGCGAATCCATGGCGGGCGTGATCATGCCGAGCGTGGTACGCGCCAGTGATTCAATCCGGGCATTCGTGGACCACGTGCTCTGTTCGAGCTGCAATCGCCCCCATTCTTCGTTCAATTCATCCCGCGTTTTTTCCAGCGCCTGGATCTCGGCAAATACTTTCCGGGCCTGGTGGCGGGCATGAACAACCTCCACGGCGCTGACAAACACCACCAGGAGTAGCACGGAAAACGCCACCTGTTTCATTACCGGATCCGCTCCGCAACCCTGAGGGTCGCGCTTCTTGCACGCGGGTTATTCCTCACCTCGCCCGCCGAAGGCCGTATAGCCCGGCCGATAATCCGCAGCGCCGGTGTTATTGCCTCCGCAGCCAGCGGTATTTCCGGGGGGATCGTGCCGCCGCGCGCCGCATTTCTCATGAATCGCTTTACCAGCCGATCTTCAAGAGAATGAAAACTGATGACCACGAGGCGCCCGCCGCCGATCAGAACGTCAACGGCCTGGCCGAGCGCCGCGCCTAATTCCTCCAGCTCACGGTTGATGTGAATCCTTATGGCCTGGAATGCACGCGTGGCGGGATGCTTGTGCTTTTCCCGCGTAGGCACGGTATCCTCTATAAGCTGCGTCAGGTCCGCCGTGGTTTTCAGCGGCCGGCTCCGCCGCCGGATGATGATGGCGCGGGCAATTCGCCGGGCATATCTTTCCTCCCCGAAACGGCGCAAAACCTCCACGATTTCCCGCTCGGCCGCTGTTCGCAGCCATGCAGCGGCCGTCTGCCCCCCGCTCCGGTCCATGCGCATATCCAGCGCACCGTCCCGACTGAAACTGAATCCACGGGCAGGCTCATCCAGCTGCGGCGAGGAGACGCCCAAATCAAACAGCACGCCGTTGACCTTGCCTTGCAGCCCGAATTCAGCGATCAGTGTCGTCAACATCGTGTAAGAACCGTGTCTCAGCGTGAACCGCGGGTCGGCCAGCATGTCGGGGTCGGCAGCGGCAATCGCCTCGACATCGCGGTCGATCGCGAACAACCGGCCATGCCTGTCGAGCGAACGCAGGATTGCCCGGCTGTGCCCGCCGCGGCCGAAAGTGCCGTCAACATAACAGCCGTCAGGTTGCAGCCTGAGCGCATCCAGAACCTCCTCCAGCATTACCGGCTTGTGCTCGTACGCCGAAGTATCGTTTGACATGCCGGTGCATCATGTGGCTACAGTGACAGTAATTTGAGGGCCTCCGAGGGTTCCCCGGCGTCCAGGCCCACAGACTGCAGCCATTCATCCCGCTGTTTGTTCCATGCCTGTTTATCCCACAGCTCGAATTTGTTGCCCTGCCCGAGAAACACGGCCTGCCTGCCCAGCCCCGCATAGTCGCGCAATTCCTGCGGGATCAGGATGCGCCCCTGGACGTCGAGCTGGCAGTCCGTGGCATAGCCCCGCATCATCTGCTTGGCACGACGGCCCTGTTTATCGAAATCCGAGAGGCCGGCCAGCTTGTTTTCTATCGCTTCCCATTCCGGCAGTGGGTACAGCCACAGGGATCGATCGAGGGGATTCAGGGTGAGGACCAGATGGCCTTCAGCCATGACCAGGAGCCGATCCCGGTAACGACTGGGCACCGCCAGGCGTCCCTTGCTGTCGACGCTGAGCAGACTGAATCCGCGAAACATCTGGAATCCCCGGTGAAGTCAGAATTAACCACAGAACCCCACAATTCCCCACTTAACGAACTATAGGTACAGGATGAGGATAAAGTCAAGAAAACTTTGCGGAAGGAGTACCGAAATCTGTCTTATTTAACAGATACTTAAGTATTGAAAGTTGCAGGAAGCCATTAAAATAAAATTTACGTTTTAAATACATTATTCATTTCATAATGTTGTATGAGGTTATTAATGTATAACTCAAAGCATAAATCCAGGAAGTGCGGCCGGTAAGATAAAGAGGGGGCCAGCCTGTAAGCCGGGTTCTGTACTGTCGGCCAGGCCGACAATGGCAATCATTCATCTTGGGCGTATGTCGCCACACACCTCGAGCGACCGACCCAGGGACAACGCGGACCACGTTTGGTCAGTGAAGACCTGCCCTCTACTTGGTCTTGCTCCGGGCGGGGTTTACCCTGCCACCGATATTACTACCGGCGCGGTGCGCTCTTACCGCACCATTTCACCCTTGCCGGGGAA